>CAISDV010000172.1 GCA_903884185.1 uncultured Chitinophagaceae bacterium
AAGGATATATCTTAGGGAAGAGGAAAGAAAGTTGCTAATCGTACGAAATTTGCTATATATCGGGCAATGAAGTGTATAATATTTCGTTAAAGAGGGCATAGAGCAAACGGACTTATGCCAGACCTTAAATATTAAATAATTATGAAGAGGTTAAAAGCGGTTTCTTTATTTTCTTGTATTGGGGTGGGAGAATATTATTTAAAAGATATAGGCATAGATGTTGTCCTCGCAAATGAAATAGAGCCGAAACGCTGCGATACATATAGCTATTTTCATCCAAGTACTAAAATGGTATGCGGAGATATCACTGATAAAAAAGTGAAACAGCAAATACTTAAGGAATCTCTTGGATTAAATATTGATTTGGTTATTGCTACACCCCCGTGTCAAGGGATGAGCTTGAATTGAAGAACTTGGAATAGATGACGAAGAACAAAGTAAAATTATTACAATTTTAAAAATAGCTGAAGACATTAATCTGTATGCTAAAAACCCAATGCTTGGGGATTCATATAAGTTCGAAGATACTTTATGTGAAGCCTTTAATTATTTTTATGATGTTACTGCTGAAAAGCATGCTGTTGCAGGAACGACAGATATAGAATGTATTTATTCATCTTTAGATGCCGGGGACAGGAAATTTGATGTCGAAGCAAAATCAACCAAAAACAAACTCACTGAATTGAGTGGGGGTAGATTGAAACTTCATCGGGATAAAATAGGATCAGAATATACAATAGTAATTACCACAAGTTTTACACCAGTAGTCCTTCATGATATTAAAGATTCAAGGGCGATTTTACTTAAATCTGCTTCTTTTTCGAATTTTCTTTATCAATCAATCTCAAAAAAAGGAAGAATAGTCAGCTATAAGCCAATTGACGATATTGTGGTTAATAATTTTGGGAAGGATATAACTGGGGAAATTAATCAATATGTATATGAAAATTTTGGGATAAATGCAAAAGCGACAGGAGGATAAGAGTTTTTTAACTGGCGAGGAAATTGCGAAAACAAATATTAGGATCAATGTTAAACAGACAACTAATATATTTTAATCTATGATCATTTCCCTTATTGCAGCAGCATCTACTAACAATGTTATTGGCAAAAATGGCCAGTTGCCCTGGAGCTTGCCCGAGGACCTTAAATTTTTTAAGAATACTACCTGGGCCATGCCCGTGGTGATGGGAAGAAAAACATTTGAGTCGCTCGGCAATAAACCTTTGCCCGGAAGAGTGAATATTGTTGTAACAAGAAGAAATGATTGGAAACCAGATGGCGCGGTTGCTGTAAATTCTTTGGATGATGCTATTTTCTTAGCGAAAGAAAATGATTACAAAGAAATATTTATTACAGGCGGAGGTGAATTGTTTGTTGAGTCCATTACGCTGGTAGACCGGATATATCTTACCAGGGTTCACACTGAAGTGGAGGGAGATGCTTTTTTTCCTGTCATAGATGAAAGCCGCTGGAAATTGGTTTCGAATAAGGATTGCCCTGTCGATGAAAAGCATGCATTTGCTTACAGTTTTCAGTTATGGGCGAAAAAATAACTACTGCTAATCATACAAACTAATGTATTCCGCACCCAGGCTGGCTTTCAAATATCTCAGGTATTATCTTTCCTCTCTAAATGGAAGGGGCCATGGAACACATTCCCCGTTTGTATTTGAATTCATCACTGAAGTATTAAATGATCGCCGCAATTTTTATTCCTACCAGCAAATAGAGAGTGTGCGGCAATTTCTTTTGCATGATGAACGTGATCTATTGATTGAAGATTTTGGCGCAGGTTCCAGGGTCATTAAAAAAAAGAACCGCAAGGTCTCAGCCATTGCCCACTCCTCACTCAAAACAAAAAAAATAGGACAACTGCTTTTCAGGATGGCAGATCATTACAGGCCTGCCTATATGCTTGAAATTGGTTCGTCGCTTGGTATTACCTCTTCTTATCTCGCATCGGCTGACCTTTCTGCAAAACTGGTTACGCTCGAAGGTTCGCCGGAAGTGGCTTCTATTGCACGAGAAACCTTTTCAAAATTGAAATTGAAGAACATTGAATTGGTGGAAGGAAATTTTGATGAAACGCTTGCTAAAGTACTGGGTACTCATTTCCCGCAGCTCGACCTTGCTTTTATAGATGGCAATCACCGGTATGAACCAGCGATCCGATATTTTCAGCAACTGCTGGAGAAGTCAAATGACCATACCATCATATTGGTGGATGATATTCACTGGAGTAAAGAAATGGAAGAAGCCTGGCAATGGATACAAAGGCATGATGAAGTAACAATGACCATCGATCTCTTTTTTATAGGGATCGTATTTTTGAGAAAGGAATTCATAGCGAAGCAACATTTTACGATCCGGTTTTAATGATAATTGAAATATTTTTTTTGACTGATGAAAAAAGGGCTTGTTTTTTTATTCCTGTCACTCGCGGCCATCCCTGATGCGCAGGACCTCTCTTTGTACGAAAAGAAATTTTTTTCATACAATAAATTCACATTGCCTTACAGGATACTATATCCGCCCAGCGTTTCAGAAAAAAAATATCCGTTGCTTGTCTTCTTGCATGGCGCTTATGAAAAAGGAAACGACAATGAATCACAACTGGATATTGGCGGAAGGTATTTTTTAAGAGAAGAGAACAGGAAGAATTTCCCCGCGGTAGTAGTATTCCCGCAATGCCCGGGTAATGATCTTTGGGCTGATTTTGAGACCACCACAGATTCCTCAACCGGGCAGGTAATCGGGATCAGTTTTCCATTCCATAGACAACCAACGATTGTAACAGCAACTTTAAAAAAATTAATTGATTCCCTCGTGTCAACAGGAATGATAGACCCGGCAAGAATATATATTGGCGGCTTATCGCAGGGTGGTATGGGTGTGCTGGATATGATAGCGCGGTACCCACAAACTTTTGCAGGGGCTTTTTCAATTTGCGGGGGAGGGGATGTATCCACTTCCAAACTTTTTGCCGGCAAAGTGGCCCTCTGGCTGTTTCATGGCGAAAAGGATGATGTGATTCCGCCACTATTCTCCCAGCAGTTTTATAACCGGCTTCTCAAACTCAATGCTGATGTACGTTACACGGGATACCCGGGTGTGTTGCACAATAGCTGGACCAATGCTTTTGCCGAAAAAGACCTGCTTCCCTGGCTATTTTCCAAAGCAAAAAATCAATAATAACGGCCAATTCAGCCATTTTTTCGGCAGATAATCTTTTCAACAGCCTGTGTTGAGAATGTTTGAACACAAAGTCATTTTCGTTGCAATAAAAACGATATTTTCGCGACCATCAATCTAACGGAATGATCTCAGGTATACTCAAAGAACCGCAGGGAGAAAATCGTGTTTCATTATTGCCCGCCGAGGCAGAAACACTGGCTAAAAAAAATGTACAGGTATTGGTTGAAAATGGCGCCGGAGCAAGGGCATTTGCCAGCGATGAAACATATGCTGCAAAGAGTGCCACTATGACAAGCCGGGAAGAGATATTGCGAAAAAGTGATATGATCTTTTCCATCAACCCACTCACAGAAAGCGATACCGCTTTATTAAAACCAGGTGCCGTAGTATTAGGCGTTTACCAACCACTATTCAATGCTCCGTTGATGAAGCAGTGGGCAGCAAAAAATATTTCCTGTTTCAGCCTCGATACAATCCCACGTACCACACGTGCACAAAGCATGGATGTATTAAGCAGCCAGGCAAACATCGCCGGGTACAGGGCGATACTGGTTGCGTCTACTTTATTTCCGCGCTATTTCCCGATGTTCATGACCGCAGCCGGAAGCATTCCGCCAGCCAAGGTGTTGATACTGGGAGCAGGTGTGGCGGGTTTACAGGCAATTGCCACTGCAAGAAGATTAGGCGCAGTAGTAGAAGTATTTGATACACGCCCGGCAGTAAAAGAAGAAGTGATGAGCCTTGGCGCAAAATTTATTGAAGTGGAAGGTGCTGCAGATGCATCCAAAGCAGGAGGCTATGCAGTAGAACAATCAGAGGAATACAAACAAAAGCAGCAACAAAAAATAGGCGAAGCAATTGCCAAAGCAGATATCATTGTTACAACTGCCCAGATACCTGGCAGAAAAGCGCCGATACTGATCACGCAGGAAATGTTGCTGAGTATGAAAAACGGAAGTGTGATCATTGACCTTGCTTCTGCAACTGGTGGAAACACTCCTCTTACAAAAAATAATGAAACCATTGTTACACCCAATGGCGTTACCATACTTGGAAACAGTAATCTGCCCGGTGGTATGCCTTCAGATGCGAGTAAGATGTATGGAAAAAATGTATTGAACTTCCTGCAACTTATTATCAATAAAGAAGGAGTAATGAATTTGAATTTTGAAGATGACCTTGTGAAAGGCTGCTGCATCACACATGGCGGCGAAGTAGTGCATGAAGGAGTGAAGAAATTATTGGTTTGATATTGACCATTGAACACAAACAGTATGGATAATATATTTAATTGGATCGCAGAAAATCAGCAAATGATCTATATCGTTGTGCTGATGGTATTCCTGGGTATTGAAGTGATAGGCCGTGTGCCAAGTGTACTGCATACACCACTGATGAGCGGTGCCAATGCCATTCACGGTGTGGTGATCATCGGGGCAATCATTGTGATGGGTAAAGCCGAACCGGGTAACTATCTCGCGTTGATACTTGGTTTCCTTGCTGTGGTACTTGGTACATTGAATGTAGTGGGCGGATTTGTTGTCACCGACAGGATGCTGGAAATGTTCAAAAAGAAAAAATCTTAGTAAAAAGTTTCATAAACATCTGTTTTAATGAACAATATACTTACGCTTTGTTATCTCATTGGTTCCGTAACTTTTATCCTTGGATTGAAGATGCTTTCTAATCCTGCTTCTGCAAGAAAAGGAAATGGGATCGCCGCATTTGGAATGATCATCGCTATTCTTGGTACTATCTTTTTGTACAAAGATGAAGCTGGTGAAAGTCTGCATAATTACGGTTGGATACTCGCCGGGCTATTGATAGGAACCATTGTTGGAACATTGGCAGCAAAGAAAGTGAAGATGACGGCCATGCCGGAAATGGTAAGCCTCTTTAACGGAATGGGTGGCGCTTGTGCGGCTTTAATCTCTGTGGTAGAGTTTGATCATATTTACCAGGCAAATAAAATGCTTGGCTCACCCTGGTTTTCTGATGCCGTTCCGTTAGGGCATTATATTGCCATTATCGCAGGAGCTATTATCGGGAGTGTTTCATTTGCAGGAAGTATCATTGCCTGGGGCAAGTTGAGTGGAAAAGTGAATGATTTTTCTTTTAAAGGCCAGCATATCATCAACCTCGTGATATTAGCCGTGGTAATTGCAGCTGCTGTATACACTTACCAGTCAGATACACAAGTTTCAAATATTCCTTTTTTCATTACAGTAGCATTGGCTTTATTGTATGGTGTGTTCTTTGTGCTTCCTATTGGAGGTGCAGATATGCCTGTTGTGATCTCATTACTAAATTCTTTTACAGGCGTTGCTGCAGCCTGTGGTGGCTTCCTGTATAATAATAAAGTAATGCTCACGGGTGGTATCCTTGTTGGAGCTGCAGGTACTTTGCTCACGATCCTGATGTGTAAAGCCATGAACAGGAGTTTGAAAAATGTATTGATCGGTTCTTTTGGTGCGAAGAATGCAGCAACAGGTGGCGAGAAAACCGGAAGTGGTGGTACTTATAAAGAAATTTCTTTGAATGATGCAGCAACAGTAATGGCCTATGCAAATAAAGTGATCATTGTTCCTGGTTATGGATTGGCGGTTGCCCAGGCGCAGCATACCTGCCATGAACTGGAAAAATTACTGGAAGAAAAAGGCGTGGAAGTGAAGTATGCCATACATCCTGTGGCAGGCCGTATGCCCGGGCATATGAACGTTTTACTGGCCGAAGCAGATGTGAGCTATGACAAGCTGATGGAAATGGAAGATGCCAATGATGAATTCAAATCTACAGATGTTGTATTGATATTGGGCGCGAATGATGTTGTGAACCCCGCTGCAAAGGATGATCCTTCCTCACCTATCTATGGTATGCCAATATTAGAAGTAGAGCAGGCAAAGACAGTAATAGTCAATAAAAGAAGTATGAAGCCCGGCTATGCAGGGATTGAGAATGAATTGTTCTTTAGACCCAAGACATCTATGTTATTTGGCGATGCAAAAGCCGCATTGCAAAAACTCATTGCTGAGATAAAAAACCTATAGTCTTCATTTTCAAAACATGCCTTTTGAATCTCCCGGAATCTTTATTGCATTCATTAAATGGGATCAAAGGTTTTGATAAAGAAGCTTTTGAACAGGCACATATTTCCGGCGAACCGGTTGTTTCTATCAGGCAGAATCCTTTCAAATCTTTACCAGTATTAAGTTTTCAGGATATTACTACTACTCCTGTTCCCTGGTGCCCGGGCGGTTTTTATTTATCCAAACGCCCTTCTTTTACATTAGATCCTGTATTTCATGCAGGCGCTTACTATGTACAGGAAGCAAGCAGTATGTTTTTGTGGGAAGTACTGAATCAGGTTGCGGATCTATCATCATCTCAAAAAATATTGGACCTCTGTGCCGCTCCCGGTGGAAAAAGCACTTTGTTGGCTTCTTTTTTTCCTGACGGATTGGTGGTGGCGAATGAAGTGATCAGGACAAGGGTTTCTGTACTCGCAGAAAATATTGCTAAATGGGGAGTGGATAATGTAATTGTCACCAATAACGACCCAAAAGATTTTGCTGGTGTTCAGGATTATTTTGATTTGATAGTAGTGGATGCGCCCTGCAGCGGCAGTGGGTTATTTCGCAAAGACCCGGATGCGTTAAATGAATGGAGCGAAGAAAATGTTACGCTCTGTCAGCACCGCCAGCAAAGGATTATAGCAGATATCTTGCCTTCGCTAAAAGAAGGGGGAATTCTTATTTATTCAACCTGCTCCTATTCCCCGCAGGAAAATGAAGAAGTGCTGGACTGGATGATGGAAGAAATGGGAATGGAAAGTGTGCAATTAAAATTGAATGAGAATTGGAATATTACAGAAACTATCTCAACTAAACATGCCGCTAAGGGCTACCGGTTTTACCCCGATAAATTACAGGGCGAAGGTTTTTTTATTGCAGCATTGAAAAAAACGGGAACATCCACTCACACCTATTCAAGCCCAAAAGAACATTCACTTTCCTTTGCTTCAAAAAAGGAGATAGAGCATATACAATCATTTATTCATTTGCCATCATTGTATATCATTTTTAAACAGAATGATTTTTTCAGAGCGGTTAAAGAAGAATGTCTTAGCGAACTGGAGATGCTGGCAAAACATCTCTATATCAGGAAAGCAGGGATAGAATTGGGGAGCATCAAAGGAAAAGATTTTGTTCCGGGGCATGAATTGGCACTTAGCCTGCTGCCCTTGCAAAGTATTGCTACGATTGAGTTAGATAGAGAAGCGGCGTTACAATACCTGCGAAAAAAAGAAGTACAGGCACAAGGACCTAAAGGCTGGAGCCTGGTCACTCATTGTGGATTACCGATGGGATGGATAAAAGTTTTACCCAATCGCGTCAATAACTATTATCCGTCTGAATGGAGAATTTTAAAAGATTAATTTTACTAAGCTTAAAAGAAATGTCTATGAGACTCTTGCAACAAATTTTTTATAGTGTCGTACTGTTATCTATTTTGTCATTGCCGGTAAGTGTTCTTTCACAGGCAGCAGGAAATATCCATGTTGTTAAGAAGGGAGAGACCTTATCACTGATAGCAAAACAATCCAAAGTAAGCCTGGCAGATCTTATGCAGGAGAATAACCTGAATGAGAAAAGCCTTTTGCAGATCGGGCAAAAAATAAAAATACCATCAGGAACAAAGCATACAGAAACTATAGTGCAAGCCCCTGTTGCAAAGAAGCCGGTAACTGAAGCGCCTGTTGTTACTACCAAAAAAGCAGAAGAAAGCATACATGTGGTGAAAGGAAAAGAAACACTGTATAGTATTGGCAAGCATTTTAATGTTTCTGTTGAACAATTAAAGGCCTGGAATAAACTTTCGTCAAATAATATTCATGATGGGCAAAAGTTGATAGTGTCAGGAAATGATACCAAAGAAACCAGCCAGCCTGTTGTAAAAGAAACCCCTGCAAAGCCACAGCCCGAAAAAGTAGTGGTGAAAAAAGAAGAGCCTATTGTAAAGCCACCTGCCGAAGAAAAGAAAACAGTGATTGTAAAGGAAGAAAAAAAGCCTACGGCCAAACCTGAGCCTGCTGCTCCGCCTGTGGTTAAAGAAGACAAACAACCCATTGCTGAACAACCAAAAGAAACTATTGTGGCGAAAGAGATTGAAAAGCCGGCATTAAAGAAAGAAAATATTATTGCGCCTCCGTCTCAGGAGTCAATCAGTGAGGGTGGATATTTTGAATCTTTTTATTTGAAAGGAGAACAGCATACAAGTGGCGATGCGGCTACATTCAAGACAAGCAGCGGCTGGTCTGATAAAAAATATTATGTGCTGATGAACAATGTAGATTCCAATGCAGTTGTTCGCATCACTGTCAATAACCATACAGTATTTGCTAAAGTGTTAGGCTCATTACCTGATATCAAAGAAGACAATGGCTTGCTTTTGCGGCTTAGCAATGCTGCTGCAGCTTCGTTAGGTGTTTCTGATGCTAAGTTTACAGTGAAAGTGGATTACTGATCCTTGTTCATTTTATAGCCACGTAAAAAATCTTCTACCGGCATTCTCTTTTTTCCTTCGGGCTGAAGTTCCAAGGCATGGATATAGCCATCTGTACAAGTGAATTTCAGGAAACTCTTTCCATCACTCACCACCTCGCCGATTGAATGTGTTGTGCTGGTAATTTCTTTTTTACTTCGGTATATTTTCAGCATCTTATCATGTAAAAAACAAAAAGCACCGGGATAAGGTGATAGGCCACGAATTAGATTATGAATATCAGTCGCCGTTTTGTTCCAGTCGATCTTACAAGTTTCTGTCACAATTTTTGGAGCGGTCTTTAATATAGCATTGCTGGTTGAATTTGTTTGAGGAGTTTCCGATAAGCTATTTAATTCTTTTACCGTTCTCACGAGAAGCCCAGCCCCGGCCAGTTTCATACGGTCATGCAGCTCGCCTGCAGACTCATTTTCACTGATGCTTAATTTTTCTCTCAATAAAATATCCCCGGTATCTATCTCCTGTTTCAGTTTAAAAGTAGTGAGGCCAGTTTCTTTTTCACCATTTATAACAGCCCAGTTAATAGGCGCTGCGCCACGGTATTGCGGCAATA
The DNA here is from genome assembly GCA_903884185.1 of uncultured Chitinophagaceae bacterium. Classification (GTDB taxonomy): domain Bacteria; phylum Bacteroidota; class Bacteroidia; order Chitinophagales; family Chitinophagaceae; genus CAISDV01. The sequence goes on from CAISDV010000172.1 coordinate 9,314, forward strand.
AAGAAGCATGCAGGTTGATAGTGCCCATTGGTGGCATATTCCAAACCAATTCGGGCAACATCCTGAAAGCCACTACCAATTGCAGTTCAGCATTCAATGAACGAAGTGCTGCAAGGAACTGCGGGTCTTTTAATTTTTCGGGTTGCAAGATTCTCAGCCCTTTTTCAACTGCATATTTTTTTACAGCACTTTCGGTTAGTTTCATGCCACGCCCTGCGGGCTTATCAGGGGCTGTGATCACACCAACGATATTGCAGCCTGCTTCTGCCAATGCATCAAGCGAGGCGACTGCAAAATCTGGTGTTCCCATGAAAATTATACGGGGGCCGGTAAAATTCATGCTTTATATTCTTTAAACCCTCCAAGAGTTTATAACTCTCCAAGGGTTATAACAAACTTAAACCCTCCAAGAGTTTAAATTTTTAAATATTCCGCTCAATCAAAATCGGGATATAAAAGATATCTTTTCCTGATCTTTTTGAACTCATCTAGTTTAGGCTGCCAGCTTGCCCTTATCTCTGCTTCTGTCTTTCCATTCCTGATCTGTTGTATCAATTGATCATTTCCTGCCAGGCGATTGATGCCATAGCTTTTCAGCAAACCATTTTTTGGCCTGATAAAAAAACTATCCTTCTCAGGAAATAATTTATACGCATCCAGTAAATATTTTAATTGTAAACGGTTATCAATAGCTTTTAATACTTTCTCATTTGTGCCGGATAGATCCCAGCCATAGCATACTTTATCTTTTTGCTTGGGTTCTTTTGCGCCTTCACGACTGGTAGGAGTAAATGAAAATAAATTATGCGGCAGGGAAGGATGCCCGAAAATAGCAAATGGATGATCTGTGCCACGGCCCTCACTCAAAACCGTTCCTTCAAACAAACAATTACTTCCATACCAGTAAACGGACGACATATCAGGCAGGTTGGGAGAAGGTTTGATAGGTAATACATATTTACTGTTGTGTGTATAGTTAGCACATTTGATCACCTGGAAATGAAAGAGAGTGTCTTTTGAATTTTTTGCCCGCAAATAATATTCATATTTTTCATTCGCTTTATCGGATAACCATTTTTCTCCTGCTATCATGAATGCATATTCGGCTATCGTCATGCCATACACAGTAGGAATCGGCTGCATACCTACAAAGCTTTTAAAAGCGGTATCCAGTACCGGCCCGTCAACATAAAACCCATTTGGATTGGGCCTGTCGAGCAATATGAGGGGTTTGCTGTTCTCAAATGCAGCTTCCATGAATTCCTGCACCGATGAAATAAAAGTATAGAAGCGGGTGCCTACATCCTGGATATCGATCAGCATCACATCAACATCGTTCAAGTCTTCTGCAGTAGGTTTTCTCTTCTTTCCAAAAAGAGAGATCACGGGAATGCCTGTAGCTGAATCAATATATGTATCCACCCTTTCGCCGGCATCAGCAGTACCACGGAATCCATGCTCAGGGCCAAAAGCCTTGGTAATTTTGATACCCAGTTTCTGTAAGGTATCTACCAGGTGCGTCTTGCCAATCGTGGCTGTATGATTGGCAAAAATGCCCACCCGTTTACCTTTTAACAGAGGAAGATATACTTCCGTTCGGTAGGCAGCTGGCAGTATCTCAGCCGATGCCGGAGCTTTTTGTTTGGAAGCCTGCGAAAAACAAAGAGAACTGAGAAACAATAATACAAGAAGTGGGAAATATTTTTTCATGGTAGTAATTAAAGCACGAAAGTTAATTAAAATTACTTGTGTGGGTTAATTTCCGGGATTACCTTGCAAGCGTTCAAAAATAGACCGGAAAGAGAATTTTTTTATCATCAAATCAATAAAAATGCAACAAGTAAAAAAAGGCGACAAAGTGAAAGTGCACTATCATGGTAAATTAACAAACGGTGTAACATTTGATTCTTCAGAAGGGCGCGAACCACTTGAGTTTGAAGTGGGTGCAGGCGCAGTGATACAGGGATTTGATGAAGGCGTTACCGGTATGACAGCTGGCGAGAAAAAAACCATTCATATCCCTGCTGATGAAGCTTATGGCGCCAAACAGGAAGATATGATCATGGAATTTCCAAAAGATAAATTCCCGGAAGACATGGTGCCCGAAGTAGGCATGCAACTGAATATGAGTAATGGTGGACAGAATTTCCCAGTTGTTATTGTTGAAGTGATGGATGATGTGGTGATACTGGATGCCAATCATCCGCTTGCTGGAGAAGACCTGGTATTCGACCTTGAGCTGGTAGAGATCTCGGGGAGTAAGCCTTTGATCATTACGCTGTAGATAAAAAAAACCTATGAGGTTTCAAAAACCTCATAGGTTTGATTTTAAAACCTTATAGGTCTTTCTTTAATTATTTCTTTCTATTCATCCACCATCCCAGCCAGAGGCCTGTTAGTCCCCAACTCATCAGTGCATCTATTAAATGTCCGCTCAGGTCTCTTGATTGATACCAGATATGATAAGTATAAGCCGAGTTCAGAAATACAATTAACCCAACAAATAACGAGGCCATAAAAAAAGTACCGAAACCGGGTGAATCTATTTTGCCCAGTATCCAGCAAAGCAGCCATACGAGTACAATGTTCACGAGGAAAACACGGATCAGGCTCAACCCCATATTTATATTGTATGCTTTATGATACGAGATCATTGCCCAGGGCTTGCCCTCCATGTTCTTCATGAGTTTATCGGCTTCGGCCCAGGTGGTAGTTGCCGGCACGGTCGGTAATGAATAGCTGCCATCTTCAGAAAATTGTGTATTGAGGTAAGCAAGGATACTGTCCTGTTTAGGTGTGTAATCTTCTGCGGAGCGGTGAAGATCTAACATCGTCCATGACAAAGTTTGCCATGCAAAGATGATGACAGCACCTACTAATACACCAATGATTGTTTTATGCATGTCGCGGGTTTTGGTTGAGAAAACAAAATAGAAAAAGGAATTGAGATTTGCAAGGAGCGATTTTATTTACCTTGCCCCTAAATGATGGCTATGTTTGATCAGTATGTATTCACTGTTGCAGAAAAATTTATGCGTTATGTGCAGGTTGATACCCAAAGTAACCCGCAAAGCAATACACATCCCAGTACTGAAAAGCAAAAAAATCTTTCGGCAATCCTGTCCGAGGAATTAAAAAAGATGGAAATTGCAGATGCCTGTACTGATGAGTATGGTTATGTGTATGCTACCATTCCTTCCAACTCAAATAAAAAAACTCCAGTCATTTGTTTTTGTGCGCATGTGGATACGGCGCCTGATTGTAGTGGCACTCATGTGAAACCCATACTCCATAAGGATTATCGTGGGCAGGATATTATTCTTCCGGATGATAATTCGCAAATATTGCGAGTGAAAGATTATCCCTATTTAAAAGAACATATCGGTCATTCTATTATTACCGCAAGCGGGAATACATTGCTTGGGGCTGATGATAAAAGCGGTGTGGCTATTATTATGGATATGGCGAATTACTTATTGGCACATCCTGAAATAAAACATGGCACCATAAAAATTTTATTTACTCCTGATGAAGAAATAGGTAAGGGGACTGCAAAACTGGATTTGAAAAAATTAGGTGCTGATTTTGCATACACATTGGATGGTGGTGAGGCCGGTACATTGGAAGACGAAACATTTAGCGCAGATGGTGCCGTGGTCACTATTCATGGAGTGAGTGTACACCCCGGTTATGCAAAAGATAAACTGGTGAATGCTTTAAAGATCGCCGGAGAAATTCTTGACGCGCTTCCAAAAGATGAATTTAGTCCGGAGACAACTGAAAAACGACAAGGCTTTGTTCATCCGGTAAGAATGGATGGGCAAGCCGAGAAGGCAACCATAGAGTTTATTGTACGGGATTTTCTAACAGCAAAGCTTGCTGAACATGAAGCAAGGTTGAAGTCAATAGTTGAAACAGTTCTCGCAAAACACCCCTACGCCAATTTTAAATTTGAAGTGCATGAACAGTACCGCAATATGAAAGAGGTGCTGGATAAATATCCGCAAGTTGTATCTAATGCAGCCGAAGCATATTCACGCGCCGGATTAAAAGTTCGCAGCGAACCGATCCGTGGTGGTACAGATGGAAGCAGGCTAAGCTTTATGGGATTGCCTTGTCCCAACTTGTTTACAGGCATGCAGGCCATTCACAGCAAACTGGAATGGATTGGCGTGAAGGATATGGAGAAGGCGGTGGAGGTGTTGGTGAATCTGGTGCAATTGTCTGGACTATGATTTATATGATTAAAGTGATAGGTATGATAAAAAAATCTCCTAATCCTTTGCGCCTTAATTTACTTTGCCTCTTTGCCCGCCCGGCTAAGCCGTTCGGACGGGCGTGAAACTCTCGAACATCATCTCCCAAACGATTTTCATCCAAACCAAAATGCAAGGAACTACCTTGATCGCATATGGAAAAATATAATCGGCCCGGATAGGTTTTGGAAAGATATCTGTAACAGATAATGTCGTAAAAACAAACGCAAGTATCGCCAACACTAGATCTAACTTTTTTCTTTTTTGTGAGAAGAACCAGATCGCCACGCCACTCATTGCAATCACAAATGTGGGCGACTCGGCCTTATGATTAAATATGATGATCCACACCAGTAGTGACGCGAGTGCCATCAGCCTGAAATGATAATTTTTATATTCTTTGATCCGAAGAAAAGGAAGCATGAATAAAACTCCGCCAATTAATAACACAATTGTTTTTGAAATATCCAGGTTGAACCATGTCTTCAACCAACCCATCACTGAAAAACCATAAGATACAGAACTGTCGTTCTTCAGAAGCTCCATCCAACTGGCATATAAAAACTTTAACTGCTGAAAGTTTACCACTGCCAGCGGAAGAATGAACAGGATAACAAACCACATGGCTGAATACAAAGCCAGTTTCCATTTCTTAGGATAGAAAAGAAACAGCACAAACGCTGCAACGCCAAACACTTTAATATAGATGGTAAATACAATGCTCAATGCTGCCAACAGGTATTTTTCCCGTTCCAATAATCCAAATGCAAGAACTATGAGTCCCACCATCAAGCCATTACTCTGTGAATTTTGCATGGAAGTGGTCAGTTCTATCAAAACAAAAAGAAGCATGGCATTTCTTTTCCTGCTTTCGATCCCAGGGATATAACGAATGGCAAAAAACAATGCCAGTGCATTTACAAGGTTCCACAAATGCAATCCAACGACATCCGGAAGTTTGGCGAATATTCCAAAGAACACCGAAAATGTTGGACTGTACTTATACAAATCCCAGTGCTCATCAGGATATAATTTATACAGATCCAATCCCTGCACCAAATGAAACCAGGATTGTTTAAAGATCACATAATTATTATACTGCGTATATAATTTGCCGTTACTGAGAAGTACATTCCCCTGCATGAAAAAAGATTGCGTGCTTACAAAAAGCGCCACCAATGCAAATAGCAGGAAGACGAGATTGGTGCCGGAAAATAATTGCGAAATACCTTTTTTCATAGGGCCTTCTTTGAACTAATTCAAGTAAAGTAATTGCATTGTTCCAATTCCTGCAAATTCAACACCCGATTTTATTCCACACATACAACATATATTGGCGGTCTCAATTCTTTGACTACCTTACGCAAAATTTACTGCTATGGAAATTCTTCAACATTATTGGTGGGTGCTAGTGGCGCTGTTCATTATTTTCAGCGGACTGGTAACTGTAAACCAGGGAACGATCGCCGTGATCACGATGTTTGGTAAATACCAACGCATCCTGCGGCCGGGACTGAACTTCAAGATCCCAATTGTAGAACAGGTATATAAAACGATCAGCATTCAGAACCGTTCGGTGGAGCTTGAATTCCAGGCGGTAACACTTGACCAGGCGAATGTGTATTTTAAAAGCATGCTGCTTTATTCGGTGATCAACCAGGATGAGAACAGCATCAAAAATGTAGCATTCAAATTCATCAGCGATAAAGACCTGATGCAGGCATTGATACGCACTGTGGAAGGAAGTATCCGCGGTTTCGTGGCAACCAAGCGCCAGGCGGAGATTTTATTGCAGCGTAAAGAGATCGTTGAGTTTGTAAAAGCACAGATCGACCATTCACTGGAAGAATGGGGTTATCATTTGCAGGACCTGCAGATCAATGATATCACCTTCGACCAGCAGATCATGGAAAGCATGAGCAGGGTGGTAGCAAGTAATAACCTGAAAGCCGCGGCTGAGAATGAAGGGCAGGCTTTACTGATCACAAAAACAAAAGGCGCAGAAGCAGAAGGTAATGCCATTAAAATATCTGCCGAAGCTGAAAAAGAAGCGGCACGTTTGCGCGGACAAGGTGTGGCATTGTTCCGGGAAGAAGTGGCAAGAGGTATGAGCCAGGCTGCAGAACAAATGAAACAGGCAAATCTTGATACAAATGTGATCCTGTTCAGCATGTGGACAGAAGCCATCAAAAATTTTGCGGAAGTAGGAAAGGGCAATGTTATTTTCTTAGATGGCAGCCCCGAAGGAATGGAAAATAATATGCGACAGATCATTGCGATGATGAAGTTGAAGGAGGCGCACCAGATTACGCCCCCTACCAAGTAGGATCAGAATTTACAGAATTTAATAATTACAGAATTTTAAAGGCAGGTAGATTTTCTATCTGCCTTTTGTTTTGTGAGTAAACTCTTTGCGATTCTTTGCGAAATCCTTTGCGCCCTTTGCGTTTAAAAAATCAGCAAGAATATGATTAGCGTTTTCTTTCTTTATAAATTATATTCTTCATAGAATGCCTGCTTTGTTTTTCTGTCATACCAGAGGTATTGCCAATATTTCCCTTCTTTGCCAATCTTATAAGGCGTTAAAAGTTCTATTTTGTCTTTGTTCCACCACTTGAATTCATCTAAGAAGAGAAGGCCATCATCATCTTTAGAAGTTGTTTCTTGCATTTTCTTTATATCGATGATGCTGTTAATTGTTTTTTTGTTACAAGTAAATGCAATTAGGACTTTGTAATTAATACCTAAATAATCTCCATAAGAATAAATGTTTTTTACGTCACTTGTCAATTCAACTTGCAAATGTTCTTTAAAACGCTTTTTGTTATGATCTGTGTCCGGTTTATAGGAATCATAAGTAGGAAATACTTTGTCTAACTGTTTTGATGCTCCATCCTTGGCTTTAGTAATGACATTTTCTCCCTTTTTCTTTAGCCTGTCACATGAAAAAAAAGCTATAGAAAAAGTGAAGATTAAAAGCATTGACCTAATACTTGATATGGATAGATTTAACTGGAGCACAATAATAGTATTTTGACAGATCTCAAATCTAAACAAAAGTGTTTATTCGTAATGAGCCTTTGCGGAACTTTGCGGCCCTTAGCGTTCTTTGCGGTTAAAAAAATATCATGCTGTAATTGAGTTATAGTTGTTAAAAATCTCCATAATGTGTAAAATCTTTCCTAAAAACACACTTAAATACCATTTTATTCACAGCCTCCCAGTTCCTTTGCAGAAGTGTTACTTTAGCTAACCTCAAACTGATAGAACATGTTCCATTTTTTGCAAGTAGGTGCACCCAACCTGGTTGACACTTTACATAAAGCCGCCAATGCCATACCCGCTGCTCCTGAAAAAATCTCTATGTGGGACCTGCTTCAAAAAGGCGGTACCATCATGTACCCATTATACATTTTGCTGGTAGCTGCAATCTTTGTCTTTTTTGAAAGACTGATCGCTATCCGCAAGGCTTCGAAGATCGATGATAATTTTATGAGCATCATCCGCGATAATATCATGAGCGGTAATGTTACCTCAGCACGTAATCTCGCAAAGAACACCAATAACCCTGTTGCACGTATGATAGACAAAGGCCTGCAACGTATTGGCAAACCCATTGATGCTATTGAAAAGAGCATGGAGAATGTGGGCAAGCTGGAAATGTATAAGATGGAACGCAACCTTTCTATTCTTTCTTTGATCTCGGGCATTGCACCTATGTTTGGATTCTTAGGAACGATCGTCGGGATGGTGCAATTATTTTATGGCATCGCTTCTACCGGAGAATATACTTTGAACACGATCGCCGGTGGTATCTATACCAAGATGGTCACCTCTGCAACGGGTCTGATCATTGGCTTGATCGCTTATGTAGGTTATAATTTTTTAAGCACACAAATAGATAAGACAGCCAATAAAATGGAAGCAGCAAGTGCAGAGTTTATTGATACGCTGCAGGAACCGACGAGATAGTAGATGCGGGATACGAGATGTGAGATTCGAGATAGGGGATGCTTGATAGGTGATGGGGGATAGATAATATGGGATTCAGGATAAATGATAGGGGCATGGGTTACAAGAATTTCTTTGCGGTCTTTGCTCCTTTGCCTCTTTGCGTGAAACAAAAATAGGATCACAATGAATATTCGGAAACGTTTAAGAAAACATGCAGAAGTGCACACAGGGGCATTGAACGATATATTGTTCATTCTTCTGCTGTTCTTCCTGATCGTTTCTACACTCGCCAACCCGAATGTGATCAAGGTATCCAACCCCAAATCAAAAAGCGATACAAAGGCCAAACAGACCGTGGTGATCACGGTTGATAAGAACCAGCAGATATACCTCGGACAAAAAGCCATTCCTTTTGAGCAGCTCGAATCTGAACTGAAAGCATTCCTTGCAAAAGAAACAGATAAACCTTCTGTAGTCATTAACGGCGACAGTACTTCGCACCTGGGCACTGCCATTAAAGTAATGCAGGTGATCAAGAAGTTAGGCGCTACGCCTGTAATGGCGGTGGATAATAATGGAGTGAAGTAACTCATGCCCGTCATGGCAAACCCCGCTAATGCGCTCATGTACGTCATTTCGAATCCCCGATAAACTTGCTGTATCATATTTTCCGTAAACATGATATCGGGGTGAGAAATCTTAGAGTGCTGTTCACTTTTACCTGCATCCCCTCTAACCAAAGAATATTCTAACCAATGGAAAAAGGAGGTGCAGTCTATATTATGACCAATAAAGTCAAAACTGTTTTCTATGTTGGTGTAACTTCTGATCTTCAAAGACGCATTCGGCAACACAAAACACATTACTATGAAAGCAATTTCACTGCCCGATATAATATTGAATATTGTGTTTATTATGAAGAATTCACTAGGATAGAAGCAGCAATTGCAAGAGAAAAAGAAATAAAGAAGTGGAGAAGAGAGAAAAAAATATCGCTGATCAATTCAATAAACCCTGAGTGGAGAGATTTGTGGGAAGACGTAAAAAGTTGGTGAATCCGTTAAGATTTCTCACCCCGATAACATGAATTGGGAAAAAATTCATGAAATGTTAATCGGGGTTCGAAATGACGGTGAATCCGTTAAGATTTCTCACCCCGATAACATGAATTGGGAAATATTCATGTGAAGTTAATCGGGGATTCGAAATGACGATCATTAATTCCTCACCGGCCTCCCACTCTTCAACACACTCTGAATTCTTTCTAAAGTTTTCTTCTCGCCACATAAGCTGAGGAATGCTTCTCTTTCAAGATCGAGTAAGTATTGTTCTGTTACTAATGAAGGTTCACTAAGATCACCACCGCACATGACGTAAGCTAATTTTCTTGCAACCAATGCGTCATGGTCGGTTGCATAATTGCCGCGCCACATACCGTTGATGCCCGCGTACAATGCGCCCAGTGCGGAACGCCCTAATACTTTTACATCTTTGCGTTGCTGGGGAATGGAATAACCACTATCATATAATTCGATCACACTTCTTTTTGCTTCACCTGCTCTTCGGCCAATATTCATCACCACTTCATCATGCCCCTTTCTTAAAATACCCATCGCAAAACCTTCTTGTGCTGATGTTGCCACTTTAGCAGTAGCGATGGAGAGGAAACGATTTTTTAAGGTAATCGTTTCTGGTTCATCCTCATGCATTTCATCTGCTGCGCGCAATACAAACTCTTTGGTGCCACCGCCACCCGGTATCAATCCCACACCTAACTCCACTAAACCAATATAAGTTTCAGCCGCTGCACAAATCTTATCAGCATGCAAATTCATTTCACAACCCCCACCGAGTGTTAAACCATGTGGCGCTACAACAACAGGCACAGATGAATATCTCACTCGCATCATAGTATTCTGGAACATACGGATGGCCATATCCAGTTCATCATAATCCTGTTCTATTGCGAGCATGAAGATCATTCCCACATTTGCTCCCGCACTAAAATTGGCGCCGTCATTTATAACTACCAGTCCTTTGAACTTTTCTTCTGCTAGGGCAATTGATTTTTGTATCCCTTCCAAAACCTCACCACCAATACTGTTCATCTTGGTGCTCCATTCTAACCCCGCCACACCATCGCCTATATCATATAAACGGCAGGCGCTGTTTTTCCAAACTATTTTATCTGTGTAATTGTTGAGAATGATAAATGCCTCTCCACCCGGCATCTCTTTGTAAGATTTTGAAGGAATATCATAATACAAACGCTTCCCATTCTCTGTCTTATAAAAACTCTTGCACCCTGTACCCAACATATCATTTACCCATGGAGCTATCCCGTATCCCGCATCCCGCATTTGTTTAACAACAGCTTCCACCCCCAACAGATCCCATGTTTCAAAAGCGCCAATCTCCCAGCCAAAGCCGGCTTTCATAGCATCATCTACACGATACACTTCATCAGATATTTCGGGAATGCGATGTGAGATATAAGAGAACAATGAATAATGAAACAAACGATAAAATTCTCCTGCTTTATCCGTGCCAGCACTCAGCATTTTGATCCTTTGTTTCAGGTCGTCAACAGGTTTGGCTGTTTCAATCGTTGCGAACTTAGCCTTGGTGCGTGGTTCATATTCAAAACTTGTCAAGTTCAAAACACGGATATCTTTCTCTCCTTTTTGTGCGGGCATCTTTTTAAAAAAGCCCTGGCCTGTTTTATCACCCAGCCAATTATTTTCAATTAATTTATTTAACCATGCGGGAATAGTAAAAATATCTTTTGCTTCATCTGCCGGACAATTGGCCGCAACACCATTGGCAACTTTCACTAATGTATCAATACCTACCACATCTGCAGTTCGGAATGTGGCAGATTTAGGCCTTCCGATGATTGGGCCTGTGAGTGCATCCACTTCATCAATACTCAATCCCAACTTCTCCATGATATGAAAAATACTCATGATGCTGAAGACACCGATGCGGTTGGCGATGAATGCGGGCGTGTCTTTACATAATACGGTTGTTTTACCAAGATAGAGATCACCATAATGCATTAAGAAATCAACGATCGCCGGATCGGTATCAGGAGTTGGAATAATCTCAAGTAAACGCAGATAGCGTGGCGGATTAAAAAAATGTGTTCCGCAGAAATTCTTTCTAAAGTCTTCACTTCTTCCCTGCGATAAAAGATGAATGGGAATACCCGATGTGTTGGAAGTGATCAAAGTGCCCGGTTTGCGGAACTGTTCCAGTTTTTCATAGACCAGTTGTTTGATGTCGAGCCTCTCCACCACCACTTCTATGATCCAGTCGCAGGAAGCAGTGTCTTTCATGTTATCATCAAAATTTCCAGTCGCAATTCTTTTCAGTGCATCTTTTGTGAAGATGGGAGAAGGATTACTTTTTATAGCAGCCTGCAATGCATCATTCACCAATTTGTTTCTCTCAGCAGGTTTCTTGCTTTCTTCGGCGCCTTTGGGTACAATATCCAGTAATAACACTTCCACACCAATGCCCGCAAAATGACAGGCGATCCTTGAACCCATGACACCACTGCCCAGAACGGCAACTTTTTTAATGACTCTTTTCATAAAGGAGTGTTTACCCGCGGACTTATTCCACGGCTGCACAAAAATAGTTAGTTATGCAACTATTTTACGGAATTTGAAAGAAAAAATATTTACTGTTTCCGCCGAAAAAAGAAGATCATTTCAGTCTAAAACAATAAATTCATGTTTCCAATCACTTCTAACTATCAACTTGCATTATGGGAGACCTCCAGATCAAAAAACAACCAAAAAAGTACGATGCGATTATTGTGGGATCAGGCGCAGGTGGCGGAATGGCAGCCTATGTTTTAGCAAATGCGGGGCTGAAAGTGTGTTTGATAGAGGCCGGCCCTATGTATGATCCTGCGATCAATACTACTCAATTAAAAAATCCCTGGCAATCGCCCAGGCGTGGTGCCAGCACTAAGTATCGCCCGTTCGGTGATTTTGATGCCTGCTATTGGGGATGGCAGATCGATGGCGAACCCTTTACTTTAAAAGATGATACCAAATGGGATTGGTGGCGTGCACGTATGGTTGGCGGACGAACCAATCACTGGGGAAGGATATCCTTGCGTTTTGGCCCCAAAGATTTTAAACGCAGGAGTATTGACGGGCTTGGAGAGGACTGGCCAATAGGTTACGAAGATGTTAGCCCTTATTATGATAAAGTGGAAAAACTGATAGGTGTATTTGGCACTAATGAAGGTTTGCACAATGATCCGGATGGTATTTTTCTTCCACCACCCAAACCAAGGTTGCATGAATTGATGGTGAAAAATGGGGCAAAAGCTGCAGGAGTGCCGGTGATACCTTCCCGGCTGTCAATCCTCACAAAAAAAATAAATGACACACGCGGTGCCTGCTTTTTCTGTGGTCAGTGTAACAGGGGATGCACAGTGTATGGCGATTTTTCTTCCTCTTCTGTTTTGGTAAAACCGGCTATTCAAACAGGTAATGTTGATATCATCACAAGCGCGATGGCACGCGAAGTGCTTACCAACAGTGATGGAATGGCAACAGGTGTTTCTTTTGTGAATAAAGAAGATATGCAGGAATACCAGGTTACGGGTAGAACGGTGATCGTTGCAGCAAGTGCCTGTGAAAGCGCAAGATTATTACTCAACTCTAAATCAACCAGGTATCCAAATGGATTGGCAAATGGAAGTAATGTGGTAGGAAAATATTTGCATGATTCCACGGGTGCCGGAATGAGTGGCGTGCTTCCGGAATTGTTCGACCGAAAGAGATATAATGAAGATGGTGTTGGCGGATTGCATGTATATACCCCCTGGTGGCTTGACAATAAGAAACTTGATTTCCCCCGTGGTTATCATATTGAATATGGAGGTGGGATGGATATGCCCATGTATGGATTTGGCGGCGGTATAGAAAACCAGAATGGAAATTTTTTGGTAAAAGGAAAGCAAAAAGAAGCCGGCGGCTATGGCGCTTCATTAAAAGAGGATTACCGTTACTTTTATGGAGCCGGTATTTCTATGGCTGGCCGTGGTGAAGCCATTCCGCTTGAAAGTAATTATTGTGAGATCGATCCTAAAGTGGTAGATAAATACGGCATCCCTGTATTACGCTTCAATTATAAATGGAGCGAGCACGAGATCAACCAGGCAAAACACATGAAAGAAACATTCAAAGAAATATTACACAAGATGGGTGCCGTGATCACCGGGGGTGATAAAGACGGCCCGCAAAATAATTATGGTTTGCATACACCAGGTAATATCATTCATGAAGGTGGTACAGTGCGCATGGGTAGTGACCCGAAAAGATCAGCCTTGAATAAATGGAGCCAGTCGCATGAGTGCAAGAATTTATTTGTGGTAGATGGCGGCCAGTTCACTTCACAGGCCGATAAAAATATCACATGGACGATCCTTGCATTGTCTATGAGGGCATCGGAACATATTGTAGAGGAAATGAAAAAACAGAACCTTTGACCATGATTAAAGTGATTTATATGATTGCATAATTAGATGTCTCATACTAAGACTAATCATTTTTCAATTATATAACTCATTTAATCATGGTAATCAAGTAAATCATTAAAATCAAGGTCACATGGATAGAAGAAAATCGATCAAAGCCTTATTAATAGGCGCTACTTCAGCGGGAGTAATTTTGGAAGCCTGTAATACTGCCGACAAGAAAGCGAGTGACGCTGCTACAGATCCGTATGCCGGTGTTGACCGCATGGCGGAGGAGAAGGAGCACTTGAAAAAAGTAAATGCGGAAACATTTTTTACCGAGCATGAAATGGCCACCATTACTATACTGGTGGATATCATTATTCCTAAAGACGCGGTAAGCGGAAGCGCTACAGATGCTAAAGTGCCTGATTTTATTGAGTTTATTGTGAAAGACCAACCCAACCACCAAACTCCCATGCGTGGCGGCTTGCGCTGGCTGGATATACAATGCCTGAAACGTTTTGATAAATCATTCCGTGATTGTACCGAAAAAGAAAGGATGGAAATAGTGGATGAAATTGCCTGGCCTAAAAAAGCAAAGCCTGAAATGGGTCAGGGCGTTGCCTTCTTTAACAAGATGCGCGACCTTACTGCCAGCGGGTTCTATACAACAGAAATGGGTTTTAAAGATATCGGCTATGTGGGCAACAAGGCCACTCAATGGAATGGCGTACCTGATGATGTACTAAAACAATATGGGCTGGCTTATACAGATAAGGAGATGAAAGAATGTGTGAGCTTTGATAAAGCATAATTTCTTAGCCACCGATCCCGAAGTTTCGGGAACTGAAACACGGAAGTAGGAACCAAGCAATATTTCTGTGTCTCTGTGTTTCTGTGGCAATAAAAAAAATTGTCTAACTAACCGTACTCCCCTCATCAATTTTTCCTTCGGGATTGATGAAATGCAGTTTGCCGGTTTTATCTTCGGCCATTAAGATCATTCCATTGCTTTCAATGCCCTTCATTTTTCTTGGGGCCAGATTGACAACTACTGTTACCTGCTTTCCAATAATATCTTCGGCGTTAAAATGTAATGCGATACCGGATACGATAGTTCTCTTCTCAAAACCCAAATCCACTTCCAATTGTAAAAGTTTATCTGCTTTCTCTACTTTTTTTGCAGAGATGATTGTCCCGATCCTCAAATCAACCTTCGCAAAATCATCGAAGACAATTCCATCTTTTAGAGTGTTCGTAACTGGCAACTGGGAACCAGCAACTCCTGTCCGACTATGTCCTTCAGGCGGGGGTAACGGCTCTTGGCTTTCTTTCTCCATTTTACTTGCATTTAATTTTTGAATCTGCACTTCGATCTCAGTATCCTCAATTTTCCTGAACAATAATTCAGGTGCGCGTAAAGTATACCCTACGCTCAATAATTTCATACTTCCTGCATTTTCCCAATCCAGTATTTTGTCTACTACTTTCAGCAGGTACAGCATCTTCTTTGCAGTATTGGGCAGGAAAGGATTGATCAACACTGCAAGGTTGGCAGTGAGTTGCAAACAAATGTGCAGGCAATTGTCGATCAAATGTTTTTCATCAACAGGATTCTTCTTCCAGGGTTCTTTTTCCTGGAGATATTTATTGCCTTTGCGCGCCAGGTCTATCACTTCAAACAAAGCCTCCCTGAATTTATATTGCTCGAGTAAATTTTCTATCCTGTCTTTTGCCAGTTTTATTTCTTCCACCAGCTTCCTGTCGATATTATCTAAATGATCGGCATGCAATGGCGGTACTTTGCCACCACAGAGCTTGTGCATCAATACCAACGCCCTGTTCACGAAATTTCCGAAGATGCTTACCAGTTCGCTGTTGTTCGCATCCTGGAAACCTTTCCAGGTAAATTCACTGTCTTTTGTTTCCGGTGCTATCTGTGTTAAATAATAACGCAATGTATCTGCCAGTTGCGGGCCGCCATTATCTTTTTTTATCCAGTCGTTGATATAATCGTCCATCTCAATGCTCCATCCGCGGCTGGTACTCATCTTATCACCTTCGAGATTCATGAATTCATTTGCAGGAACATTGGTAGGTAAAATATTTCCATGCAATTTCAACATCACCGGGAAAATGATGCAATGAAATACAATATTATCCTTCCCAATAAAATGAACCAGCTTGGTCTCCTTATCATTCCAGTATGGCTCCCAGTTTTTCTGATTGTCGAGCGCCCATTGTTTGGTAGCGCTGATATAACCAATAGGAGCATCAAACCATACATACAATACTTTTCCGGCAGCATCTTTCAGTGGCACTTTCACTCCCCAATCTAAATCCCTTGTAACGGCCCTTGGCTGCAAACCCCCGTCAATCCAGCTTTTACACTGGCCTAATACGGTTGAGCGCCAGGCTTCGTTTGCTGCCGCATCATTGCCATGCTCATTCAATATCCATTCCCTTAAAAAATCTTCATGTTTATCCAAAGGCAGGTACCAGTGTTTGGTTGATTTTTTTATAGGAATGTTTCCGCTTAAAGTGCTCACGGGGTTGATCAGCATTTCCGGGCTTAATGATGTGCCGCATCTTTCGCACTGATCGCCAAATGCATTTTCATAACCACAATTGGGGCAGGTGCCTTTGATATACCTGTCGGCCAAAAAAGTGGAAGTAGCTTCATCAAAATATTGTTCTGTTTCTTTTATCTGCAGATCGCCTTTCTTATTCAATGCAGTAAAAAATTCCTGTGCTGTTTCATGGTGAAGCGGGGAACTGGTGCGGTGATAAATATCAAACTCAATTCCCAGGTCCTTGAAATTCTGTTCAATGATGGGATGATATTTATCAATGATTGCCTGTGCAGTGGTCCCTTCTTTCATTGCCTGTATGGGAATGGCAGTTCCGTGTTCATCGCTTCCACAAACAAATACCACATCTCTTTTTTGTGCTTTCAGGTAGCGCACGTAAATATCAGCAGGCAGGTATGCTCCCGCCAGGTGGCCCAAATGTTTGAGTCCATTGGCATAAGGCAATGCTGCGGTGATCAGGTATCTTTTTGGTTGTGCCATATATTTTTTTTCATCACAAAGTCGCTAAGTGATATCTCTGCGACCCTCCCCGTCTCCCCGCCTCTGCGGTAAAACTTAAAGTGCCACGAAAATAAGTAATTGAAAGCAAGGATAAAGAATGACTTACCTGATGATGGTAATACTGCCACCCACATTGGGATGCAGGGCATCGAGTTTAATAATATAGTAGTAAGTACCAATGGGCAGCGGGTTGCCATGATATTTTCCATCCCAGTAGGTATTATAACCGGTGGAATGATACACCACCTGGCCATTGCGGTCAAATACATCCACCGTACAATCCGGGTAAAAACGTAACAGCGCTATTTCCCATGTATCGTTGATGCCATCGCCATTGGGTGTAAAGGCGTTCGGCGGATTTACAACAGGATAGATAGGTGGCAATATGTTGATATTCACAGGTTCAATAGCAGTACATCCATACCTGGTTGTGGCTTTGATATAATAAACTCCTTTAAATTCTACTGCCTCAGGATGGGCAAGCGGTTTTGTTGCCAGCGTGTCTTCCCAATATGTATAAGTTGAACCGGTATCATGTGGGAAGGTTACCGACAGGTTTGACCTTGCAGGGAAATAAATAGGTGTTGGATCGGTAACGGTTAACACTGGCAGTGGGTGTACTGTAGCAGTTACGGGTTTGATAGTGATGCATCCATTAGGATCAACACCCTTGATATAAAAATTACCACTTGAAGTTAATGCATTAGGAGTGGGCACGCTGATAGTAGCAGAACTGTCTATCCAGTAACTGTATTGTAAAGGCGAGCTGCTGCCGCTTGTAACACCAGGCAGAGTAAGATTTAAAGGGCTACAGGAACCGGGATCATTGATCACAATAGATGGAAGTGGATTGATGGCAACTGTTAGAGGTGTTACAGTTGTACATCCCGTTGTATCAGTTCCCTTGATATAATAGATACCCGCATTACTTATTGAATTTGGATTTGATAAAGGCATGGTTGCACTTCCATCCAACCAGTAACTATAAATTAAAGTTGGATCATTACCTGATGTCACCGATGGTGTAGTAATATCAATTTTCCCCGGAAAACAAACTCCGGTCGGAGTGCTAACACCCACTACGGGCTGGCTAAGTACCACCTGGACAGGTTTTATATCACTGCACCCAACATCATTCACAGCTTTAATATAATAAGTGCCACTGGTATTAATAACGCTTGGAAAAGGCACATATGTCAACTGGTCAAGAGCAGTAAAATACGAAAAGGTAAGGCCGGGTGTACTCCCGGCAGTAACAGAAGTAGCCGTAAGATCTACTCACACATTGAGACAGGAGTGAATATTACTTGCAACATTAAAATCGAATGGATTGGGTAATGCCTTAATAGTTGTATAGATCGTGTCTAAACACCCAAGGCCGGGGTAAGGAACAATTTCTAAAGCATAGACAGTACCCGGCGCAGGGGCAGGAGATAATTTTAATGTATTCTCAGTTCCTAATTCCTGTGAAAAATCAGCATTGAACCAATGATACTCATTAAAACCAAATGGTGCTGTAAGTGTAATGGAACCGGGGGTGCCGCAAAAAACATTGCCTGATACGGGTGATGTACAGTTTTCATTTACATCAATGTATGCATAGCCAAAATGCCCGCCAACGGTACAATCATTGGTAGTGAATTCGAGGCGGATAGTTTTTCCGCCATACCCCAATAATTTTACAGTGATCGGAGACCAGTCTTTATAATACACATCAGTACCATTACCTGATTTAATAAAACCCGGCAACCCTGCTGATGCCACAAAATCAAAAGCACCGCAGGTGATATATGCACCGGCTGATACATCGTACACTTTGGATGTGAACCTGGGCTGCTGGTATGCTGCATGGCTGGGGTTTTCAAAAACAACTGCATAATTATAAATGATACTGTAGTTGTCCTGGCCTATTGGGATGGTAAAAGTATAACTGACCCTTTCCGCCTGTGCACCGGTCTGGTTATTACCTAATTGAATGGAATATTTGCTGCCATTTGGGCAATTCACAGGAAAATGTCCGTAGGGATCTTTTGTCTGAGGATAAGTACTCTGAAGCATGGTATGCCTGCCCGAAACAGGGCCGGAATAATTTACAGAAACAACGCCATTCTTGTCTATCGTTCCTGCATAACAATCCCAGCCGGTAAATGTCCCATCCTCGAACCCGATATTGGGAGGGCACTGCGCCATACCCTTTGAAGAGAATAATAAAATCAATATGATTAACCGCAGTGTAAGCTTCATAGGAACAATATGCCTGGGGAGGCGGCCTTAAAATTAAGGCAATGGGTTGTTATTCAGCATGAAATCTGTAAAAACGGTTATGGGAAATCGTTAATATTGCTGAATGATCATCCTGCCACCCTATCTCAGAAAAGGCGATACCATTGGGATGGTTTGTCCGTCCGGTTTTATGGCGCTTGAAAAAACTACCGCCTGCATCGAACAATTAAAAGATTGGGGCTACAAAATAAAGATGGGCAAAACACCCGGCCACCAGTTTCATTATTTTTCTGGGACTGATAAAGAACGGCTGCAAGACATGCAACAAATGCTGGATGATGCAGAAATAAAAGCTGTGTTTTGCTTACGCGGAGGTTACGGGATGAGCCGCATTATTGAAGGACTTGATTTCAAAAAGTTCAGAAAAAATCCAAAGTGGCTGATCGGGTTTAGTGATATCACTGTTCTTCATGCGCACGTGTACAGGCAATTTGGAATTGCATCACTGCATGCGCCGATGGCTTCCGCTTTTAATGAAGGGGGATATAAAAACGAATTTGTACAATCACTCCGCAAAGCATTGAAAGGGTCGATGTCAACTTATTCCTGTCCAATACATCCATTGAACAGGCAGGGAGTTGCCAGTGGGGAATTGATAGGTGGCAATCTTTCACTTGTGGCGCACCTGGTAGGAAGCCGCTCATCTTTTCAAACAAAAAATAAAATATTGTTTCTGGAAGATATTGGCGAATACATCTACAATGTTGACCGCATGATGATTCAACTAAAAAGAAACGGAATGCTGGATGGGTTGGCAGGGCTGATCATTGGCGGGTTCACAGAAATGAAGGATACAACTACACCTTTTGGTGCTGATGTATATCCAGTGATCAATGAACACATCAAAGAATACTCTTATCCTATTTGTTTTCATTTCCCGGTAAGCCACGAAAAAGAAAATTATGCTTTGAAAGTAGGCGTGATGCACCAGTTAAAAGTATCGGGTAAAAAAGTGTGGTTGCAGGAACTCAAATAAAATATTAATTCTCCAGCAGGCTATCCAGTTTCTGATGAAACACTGCAAAATCATTCAGGTTATGATGATCGCCTTTTTCGATGGTGATGAATTCATCAGTAGGTTTTAGAAGAGATTTTAAACGAAGTGCATTATTGTAAGTGATCACCCAATCATCTGTTCCATGAAAAATGCTGACAGGCGCCACCACTTTTTGCAGGTATTCATTTTGCGGGATCTTATATTTTAAGACCATATCTACCGGGTACATCCAGAAGAATCTTTTGGAAAGAGAAGCGATACTGTAATAAGGGGTTTCGAGTATCAAGCGTTTACAATCGCGTACACTCGCCAATTGTGTTGCAATGCCCGAGCCTAAAGATTTTCCATAAAGAATAATTTTCTCCTGCGGGAATTTAGCCTTTGCCAGTTGATATACCTGTAGTGCTTCTGCATAAAGGGTTTGCTCGGTCAGTTTGCCGGTTGATTTACCATAGCCCGGGTAATCGGGCATCCATACTTCATAACCATGTTGGGTAAAATTGTTTGCGAACTTTGAATACCTGTTCACATTTTCCCTGTTGCCGTGAAAATAGATCACCACCCCTTTTGCAGTAGAATCATTTGCAGGAAGGAACTGAACAATATTAAAACGGGTATTTTCATCGTAAGAAATATTGGCTTCGGTAAAAGGAGTATTAAATGTAAAAGCATCCCCCGGTGCCATTGCAGTTGGGCGGAATAACAATTTTTCCTGCAAATAATAAAGGGCAATACCGATGATGCAGTACAGGATAACAATTAATTTGATTGCTCCAAATAGACTCATGCCTGCGATTTTTTGTTTCATCGCGCAAAAATAGGTTAGGTTTTACTCCTTATTCATCTTTTCTTATTCTTTATAACCTAATCCCGAAGGGATGCAATTATTATAGGTTAATAAAGGTTTTGCTATTTAAACCCCGAAGGGGTGACATTATCTTATCATGCCATCCC
Organism: uncultured Chitinophagaceae bacterium; assembly: GCA_903884185.1. Classification (GTDB taxonomy): domain Bacteria; phylum Bacteroidota; class Bacteroidia; order Chitinophagales; family Chitinophagaceae; genus CAISDV01. Next base: position 30,332 of record CAISDV010000172.1, read on the forward strand.
TTCGGGATTTTGACTTTATACTGTCATTATTTTGCTATAATCATTTCAGCCCTTTGGGCTTTTTATTCATTCCTTCAAAATATCCCTGATGAAATTATGGTACTCATGAAAAGAGGGGAGATTATTATGCCCGCCGCCAACAATACGGATCAATGTGATTCTGTCTGGATTGAGTTGCTGTAATTTCTCACTATGCTTTAGAGGTATCAGCCAATCCTTTGTTCCATGAATGATATAGGTATGGCAGTTCACATTCCCGATCCATTGATCTGTGCGCAGCTTGAAACGTAATGTCCAGCGATGTAATAAAAATGGCGTATACCTTTCTGCCACTTTTATAAAGCTATAATAGGGCGAATCGAGTATCAGGTATCTGGGATGATTATCTGCAGCGATCTTTGTTGCAAACCCACTGCCCATGCTTCTTCCATAAACAAGGATATGTTGCTCTGGATATTTTTTCAATAATTGTTCATATACAAACTGCATATCGCCAAGCATTGCCTTTTCACCCCGCTTGCCGGTACTTTTTCCAAAGCCGCGGTAATCTACCAGTACTACATCATATTGGTAGCGGTAAAAATCTCGTGCATATTTTGCCCAGCCCTTGATGCTGCGGCTGTTTCCATGAAAATATAAAATGAGCCCCAAAGGCTTTTCACAATAAAAATGAAGCCCGTTGATACTGACCCCTGGCGCTACATCAAAAAATAATTCATCAAATGGCGCTTCATATTTGTATTCAAAATCCTGCGGAAGTTTTTCGGGCTTGAAAATGAGTTTCTCCTGCACCAGGTACCCGGCCAGTAATAAAATGGCATAGCCAATAATGATATAAATGATAACAGGACTCAGAAGGATAGATTAAAGACTAATAAAGATAATGCAGAAGTTATGGAGTAGTACTATTGCCGTAGAGGCACAGAAACACAGAAGGAATCCTACAATCATCAAATCCTACGAATCTTAGTCCACGCGCTTCAGGTTGATCTTCGAAACAGGCGCCACAATCAGTGGAAATTTTTCAACAGTAACGGTGCTGGTATCCAATCCAAAGCCACGTTCTTCGCCCAGAGAGACTTCTTTCAGCCAGAAATAAAGTTTCATGATGAGGCGCTCAAAGAAAGGAAGTTCATTATCCTGGCTCAGGTATTTTTCAAGAACAATGAATTGGAAATCGCCCACCACATTATTTTTTTCGAGGCTTTCATAACGGCTGGTAATATTCACTTCTTTATTGGCTACAAGGTCTTGCACCACTTTGCGGAATAAGAGATTGATGCGTTGCTCCACCCTGAATCCCAGCCTGAATTCCACGCGAATGATATCATCGGCCATAATATGCTCTACGCTGTATTCGCAAGTGTAAGGATCATCCAAAACATCTACGTGTATCAGCCAGTAAGTGTCAGCGCGTTTTGGTTTTTTATTGAGGATGGAATAAATGATCTTATGTTCAATTTCTTTTGGATTGTTGGCACTCGTCATATAAACCAAATGCGTTGCAAATTTTGCGATCGTTGTGTCTTCACTGAGTTCTTTCAGAAGGGGAATGTATTGTTGCAACCTAACAAACTCCACATACCGGTTCTTGATCTTACGGCTTCGGAACCAGGTGTACATCACAGTAAATAGAACGCCACCAACGATCAGCGTAACAAAACCACCATGCGGAAATTTTTCAAGATTGGCTATCAGGAAAGCGGTTTCAATGGTTAGATAGACAATAAGGTAGAGGTATATCCATGCGGATTTGACGCGGTGGCTGACAAGGTAATTAGCGAATAGAATAGACGTACTTATCATGCATAATGTAATCGCCAGTCCATACGCCGCTTCCATATTGGATGATTTCTGAAAGAACAATACGATGCCTATACAACCTACATATAATAACATGCCAATGCCAGGAATATAGAGCTGCCCTTTTTCTTCAGTTGGATAATTGATCTTCATTTTGGGCCAGAGGTTCAAACGCATGGCTTCGGATATCAAAGTAAATGAGCCGGATATCAAAGCTTGGCTGGCAATGATAGCAGCAGTAGTGGCAATCACAACACCCCCAAGTTTGAACCATTGTGGCATCATTCCAAAAAATGCATTAAAGCCCTGGTCAATCACTACGGAAGTAAGTATCTGGCCTTTATGGGTTGCCAGTAACCAGGCACCCTGTCCTAAATAATTTAATATTAAACAGGCCTTTACAAATATCCAGGAGTAACGAATATTGTTTCTCCCGCAATGGCCAAGATCGCTATACAATGCTTCGGCTCCGGTAGTACACAGAAATACGGCACCCAGCAGCCAGAAAC
>CAISDV010000173.1 GCA_903884185.1 uncultured Chitinophagaceae bacterium
AACCTTCACCTCACTCTTCACCATCTCCCTCACAACCCCCGCAATCGCAGGCGCATCGTACTCACACTCTTTATATAATTCCTTAGGGCTGCCGTGTTCAACAATACGGTCGGGGATGCCCATCATTTTTATTTCTGCCTGGTAATTGTACTTGCTCATAAACTCCAGTATGGCGCTGCCAAAACCGCCTACAATGGTTCCATCTTCAACAGTTACGATCTTATTGTACTTGCTGAAGGCCTCGTGCAGCAATTCTTCATCCAATGGTTTTACAAAACGGATATCGTAATGCGCAGGATTAATGCCTTCGGTTCGTAGTTCACGGATAGCTGCCTGTGCAAAATTTCCGGGGTGACCAAAAGAAAGTATCGCCACTTCTTCTCCATCTTTTAATTTTCTTCCCTTGCCAATTTGTATTTCTTCAAATGGTGTTTTCCATTCAGGGTTTACTGCTTCACCGCGCGGGTAGCGGATCACAAATGGTTGTTTGGTAGAATCCAGTTGCGCAGTGTACATGAGGTTGCGCAATTCTTTTTCATTCATCGGCGCACTGATCACCATATTAGGAATGCACCTGAAATAAGCAATATCATAACAACCGTGGTGGGTTGGGCCATCTTCTCCCACCAGTCCGGCCCTGTCGAGACAGAAGATCACCGGTAATTTTTGTATCGCCACATCATGCACCACCTGATCGTAGGCGCGTTGCATAAAAGAAGAATAAATATTACAGAACACTTTCATGCCCTGCGTGGCAAGCCCGGCACTTAATGTAACCGCGTGCTGTTCGCAAATGCCCACATCAAATGCACGGTCAGGCATTTTATCCATCATCAGTTTTAATGATGATCCGCTTGGCATGGCAGGTGTTACGCCCATGATGGCGCTGTTCATTTCTGCGAGTTCAATAATGGTATGCCCAAATACATCCTGGTATTTTGGCGCTTGTGGTGCATCAAATTTTTTCTTGTATATCTCGCCGCTCACTTTATCAAACAATCCCGGCGCATGCCATTTGGTCTGGTCTTTTTCTGCAAGCGAATATCCTTTTCCTTTTACAGTAACAATATGTAATAATTTAGGTCCGGGAATATCTTTCAGGTCCTTCAAAGTATCTACCAGCTTGGTAATATTGTGCCCGTCTATCGGTCCAAAATAACGCAACTTCAATGCTTCAAATAAATTACTGCTCTTGCTCACCATCCCTTTCATGCTGGCTTCCATCTTGCTGGCCATTTCGCGGCTGAAGTTTTTTCCTGCGGGAAGTTTGCCGAGCATGTTCCATAATTCATCCCTTACTTTATTATAAGTAGGCGATGTGCTGATATCAGTTAAATATTCTTTCAGCGCCCCTACATTAGGATCAATGCTCATGCAGTTATCATTCAAAATGATCAGCAGGTCGCTGTCTGCCACACCCGCATGGTTCATCGCTTCAAAAGCCATTCCTGCGGTCATACTTCCATCACCAATCACTGCAACGCTTTTCCTGTTCTCGCCTTTGTATTTTGCAGCCATCGCCATTCCTAATGCGGCAGATATGGAAGTGGAAGAATGCCCCACACCGAAAGTATCATATTCACTTTCGCTGCGTTTGGGAAAACCACTCAGTCCTTTGTATTTTCTATTCGTAATAAAATTATCGCGGCGGCCGGTGAGTATTTTATGTCCGTAAGCCTGGTGGCCTACGTCCCAAACCAGCTGATCGTAAGGAGTGTTATATATATAATGTAATGCTACCGTGAGTTCCACCACTCCCAGGCTTGCAGCAAAATGCCCGCCATGAACGCTCACCACATCAATGATATACTGGCGCAGTTCATCACAAACCTGGTGCAATTGCTTGCGGCTTAATTTTTTAAGGTCAGCCGGGCTGTCAATATGTTGTAATAAAGTACCGGGAGTAATTTCCATTCAGGTGCACATTTATTATAATGTAAAAGTAAGCTTTTGCTCCGTGAACCCCGCCCATCCACCGAAATTGGGCTTATTTTAGCCTTTACCACACCTAACAGCATGTCTTATTTGCCTTTAATCAAAATATATGCCGTTTGCAGCCCCGGCAGTTTTTATATTTGCTTTGCATGAGAAGGAATGTATCCGCATATTGGTGGTGCCAGGTGAGTGGCTGGTTGTTCTATGGATTGACCATGTTATTCTTTTCGTTTCTGTTTGACCAGAAACTGAACAATGATTTTTATGCCCGCCTGGGTATTTACATTTTCTCCGGCTTCCTCTTCACACATGTTTTACGCGAATTATTTATTGCATTAAAGATCCAGCCTCCTATCGAAAAAAAGAAATGGTGGTTGCTTGTGGCAGTGGTGCTCTCTATCTGCGTGTTGTATAGTTTGGTAAATAGCGTGATCGTTGAATGGCTGAAGTTGTATAATAATCCCGCCAACAAATATTCGTTAGAGAAAAGGGCATTGTATAATTTTTTGGGCGATAGCCCGATCATGTTCATATGGGTCTCCATTTATTTTGTCTGGCATTATGTGCAGGTGAGCCGCAAATCTGAATTTGATAAAGTAAGATTGGAAAGCCTGGTGAAAGAACTGGAATTGAAGACCATCAAATCGCATATCAATCCACATTTTATTTTTAATGCATTGAACAGCATCCGCGCACTGGTAGATGAAAATCCGGGCCGTGCACGAACTGCTATCACCGAACTGAGTAATATTTTACGCAGCAGTATGCAAGCCGACAAAGTGGAGATGGCGCCATTTGAAAGGGAGTTGAATATTGTAAAGGATTACCTGGCATTGGAATATATCCGTTTCGAGGAACGCCTGAAAGTGGAATATGATATTGATGAAGACACCCTCGATCAGCCCGTGCCGCCAATGATGCTGCAGACATTGGTAGAGAACGCTATCAAACATGGCATCAGCAAAAAAGTGGATGGCGGGTTAATACGCATCATCTCGCGGTTTCATGACGACTGCCATGAACTGCTGGTTCAGAATACAGGCAAGCTGAGTGATAATGCCAACCCCGATGGTTTTGGTATTGTGAGTACGCAAAACAGGTTGAACCTGTTGTACGGCATTCATGCATCCTTTAACCTGAGAGAACTGAGTAATGGAATGGTAGAAGCCAAAGTATCTATCCCGCTTCACTTTCATCTTGGATAAAGTATTAAATTGCACATCATAAACAGGAATTACTATGGCTATCAAGACCATCATCATTGATGATGAGCGTTTGGCTCGTAATGAATTGAAAAAACTTTTGCAGGACCATCCCGATATTGAAGTGATAGAGGAAGCGGCGAATGCAGATGAGGGTATTGAAAAGATCGAACACTTTAATCCCGAACTGATCTTCCTTGATATACAAATGCCCGGTAAGACAGGCTTCGACCTGCTGGCCGAAGTGGAGAAAGTTCCCAAAGTAATTTTCACTACCGCTTATGACGAATATGCTATCAAGGCTTTTGAAGTAAATGCACTGGATTATTTGCTGAAGCCGATTGAGCCAAAACGTTTGGCCGATGCCATCCATAAATTGCAGGATGAACTCTTCAAAGAAAAGATCGGTATGGGTGGTGTATTCAACCGTGGCCCGCTGACAGAGATCGACCAGGTATTTGTAAAAGATGGGGAGCGTTGCTGGTTTGTGAAACTGGGTGAGATCCGTTTATTTGAAAGCGTGGGCAATTATGCGAAAGTATTCTTCGGCACCAATAAACCACTCATCTTAAAATCGCTCAATGCACTCGAAGAACGATTAGATGAAAGAATGTTCTTCCGCGCCAACAGGAAGCACATCATCAATCTTCGCTGGATAGAAAAAATAGAACCTTACTTTAATGGCGGCTTACTGGTTGACCTGAAAGGCGGCGAAAAAATAGAAGTCAGCCGCAGGCAAACAGTGAAGTTCAAGGAAATGATGAGTTTATAAAATCACACAAAATAAAAGGATGAAAAAAATTATCGCATTCGCGCTGTTATCAGCCATCGCCTCGTTTTCTTTTGCACAGGATAAAAAAATGGATAAGATCGTCAATGCCAAAGAAGTGGAGCGTATTGAAAAAGTTTTATCCAGTGATGACATGAAAGGCCGCGCCACATTCTCTCCTGATATTGACAGGGCCGCAGACTTTATAGCTTCCGAGTTCAAAAAGACCGGGTTGAAAACATGGAATAACAGCGGCAGCTACCTGCAGGTATTTGCCATGGCAACCGGAACCGTTGTAAGCGAAAATATTATGATTGATGGTGTGAAAGCAGAATCCAATAAGGCTGTTGCTATTACTTTACTTCCCGAATTGAACATCAATGAGAAATCAGGTTTTGAAAAAGTATATATCGCAAAGGGCGCCAACCTCAATACTGAAGCCCGCAAATACACCACCGGCAATAAAAATTACCTGGTGATAGTTGATACAAGTTTCAGCAAGGCATTCGCAGGACTAGCCGGTATGAAATCACGCCAGCGTTTCAAAAGCGATAAAAGCGTTCTTTTTGTTTTGGCAACAACAGACCCCAAGACCTGGTCTGTTACCGGCAAGTATGATATCAAAGAACAAAAGCTCCAGAATGTGGTTGGCATGCTGCCGGGCAAAAGCAGGAAAAATGAATACGTGATATTTTCGGGCCACTACGATCACCTGGGCGTGAGGGCTAAAGACAGGCAGGGAAATATTCTTCCAGATTCTATTTATAATGGCGCCAATGATGATGCAGCAGGCACCACTTCCATGATGATACTCGCAGAATATTTCAAGGCACTTAAGAACAATGAAAGGACGATCATCTTTGTTGCTTTCACAGCAGAAGAAGTGGGTGGCTTTGGATCTCAATATTTTTCAAGGCAATTTGATCCTGCACAGGTAATGGCTATGTTTAATCTTGAAATGACCGGAACAGAAAGCAAATGGGGAAGGAACTCCGCTTATATCACCGGCTACGAAAGAACGGATATGGGAAAGATTCTTCAAGGCAATTTGGAGGGAACAGGTTTTACTTTTTATCCGGATCCATATACCACGCAAAATCTTTTTTACAGGTCTGATAATGCAACCCTTGCAAGACTGGGCGTTCCGGCACATACGATCTCTACTTCCAAGATGGACAATGAACCCAATTATCACAAACCAAGTGATGAGATAGGAACACTTGACATGGAGAATATGGCCATGATCATTAAAGCTGTGGCTTTAAGTTCAAGGGGAATTATCAGTGGAAAGGAAACTCCTTCAAGAGTTGATACGAGTACTTTACGATAGTTTTTTCACCGGGGAGTCGCCGAGACGGAGAGAAACGCCCGTCCGAATGGCATAGCCGGGCGGAGGGAGAAAATTATTATTTAATTCGTGTTTCGTAGTAAGATATTAACCTTAACTCTGCGCCACTCCCCGCCTCCCTGTCTCTCCGGTGAAACTTACGCAAATACCGGAACACTATGCACCGCATCGCTGATCTCTTTGATCAGTGACGGGTCTTTTTCAATGGCATTTCCTACAACAATAATATCAGCACCTGCTTTACAGTTGAGGTATGCTTTTTCGGGGTGAGCGATACCGCCGCCTACAATTAAGGGAACCGCAATATTGGTGGCAACTTTTTCTATCATGGTTTCTGTGGCAGGCCTCTTGGCTCCGCTGCCGGCATCCATATAAATTAATTTCATTCCCAGCATCTCTCCTGCCATAGCGGTGCACATGGCGATATCATTTTTATCTGCAGGAATAGGCGTGGCATTAGAAATATAAGAAACGGTGGTTGGCGCTCCGCCATCAATTACCATATAACCGGTAGGCATGATCTCGAGCCCACTCATCTTTACAAATGGCGCACTCATTACATGCTGCCCGATCAATAGCTCAGGGTTACGGCCAGAGATCAATGAAAGATATAATAAAGCATCTGCGTAACGGCTCACCTGCGAAGGCGCCCCGGGGAACAGGATGACGGGAATATCGCTCGACCTTTTTATCTGTTTGATGCATTCATCCAGGTGGTTGGAAATGACCAGGCTACCCCCCACAAAAAAATAGTCCACTTTGGCATCGGCTGCCAATTCTACCAGTTGGTCAATAGCCGCATTGTCCACTTTGTCGGGATCGATCAGTACAGTAAATGATCTTTTGCCCGCTTTTTTCCGTTCTACAAATTGATCATACAAAGTTTGCTTCATGTAATAATTGATAAGTGGCTATTGTAAAAATGCAAAAAAAATCTTTGATTGATGTGTTTATTTTTAAATCTACCCTATTGAACGTAAATCCCTTTGAATGATACAGCAGCCTGTTAACAGGCGTTTCAGCCATCAGGATATTTTCTGCTACCAAGAATCATTCCGTTTTTACAGGTTGATACGTTTTCTGAGATGTTTTTTAGCCTTCAAAAAAATACCCGGCAACATTATTTCTTCGTTACTATTTCAGGCGAAAAGAATAATTCATTTTAATTCTGATTTCCGCATAATATCTGCCCAGGTTTACCGTTTCTCATAATAATCAATTTAACCCATTTATGGCAATTAAATTTTTAAGAATCTTGTCTACAGGTGTGGACATTGCAGCAAATTCAATGGGGGGTTGGTGTGTGAAGAAATCCACATGTATTTTCCACAGCTTGTTAATATTTACGGCCTTGAATTTTAGTTACGACAGGATATTTTCGTCAACCGCTTAAAGATTTTTTTTGACCGGGAAAAGAACCTAACTCATCCATTATAAATTCTCTGTTCCATGGCTACCCCAAAATCTAACAAAGGCTTGCAGTTCAGCCGCCAATTTACCAGCGAGGGCTCCAGCCCTTTCGACATGTTTGAATACGATTACCGCACCAGTGTTATCAAGAACCCAACCGGTGAAGTGGTTTTCGAAATGAACAATGTGGAGGTCCCGAAACAATGGAGCCAGATAGCCACGGATATACTTGCCCAAAAGTATTTCCGCAAAGCAGGTGTTCCGCAAACTGACGCCCGCCTGAATGACGGAGTCGGGCAGGGTTCACTCGGCCGTGAAACCTCTGCCAAGCAGGTAGCACACCGTATGGCCAATTGCTGGAAGGTATGGGGAGAGCGTTATGATTATTTTGCCTCTGCAAAAGATGCACAGATATTTTATGAGGAACTGGTGTACAGCATCCTTAACCAGGCATGCGTTCCCAATTCACCACAATGGTTCAATACCGGCCTGCACGAAAGCTATGGCATTACAGGAAAGCCACAGGGGCATTATTATGTTGACCCTGCCGACAGCAAACTGAAAAAATCACAGAATGCATACGAACGCCCGCAGCCACACGCCTGTTTTATCTTAAGTGTAAAAGATGACCTGGTAAATGATGGCGGCATCATGGACCTCTGGGTGCGTGAAGCAAGGATATTTAAATATGGCTCGGGAGTAGGAACAAATTTCTCACAGATACGTGGTGGTGGGGAAAGATTAAGCGGCGGCGGAACATCCAGCGGATTGATGAGCTTCCTCAAAATTGGCGATCGTGCAGCTGGCGCTATCAAAAGTGGTGGCACCACACGCCGTGCAGCCAAGATGGTTTGCCTGGATCTTGATCATCCCGAAGTAATGGAATTCATTAACTGGAAAGTGGAAGAAGAAAAGAAAGTGGGTACATTGATCAATGCCGGTTATGATTCTCATTATGAAGGCGAAGCTTACTTAACTGTATCAGGACAAAACTCAAATAACTCTGTTCGTATCCCTAATGAATTCTTTGAAAAATTAAAGAACGGTGAAGATTGGGAGTTGAAGGCAAGAACTGATGGCCGTGTGATGAAAAGAATTCCTGCCAGTGAAGTATGGAATAAAATTTCTTATGCCGCATGGCGTTGCGCCGATCCGGGAACACAATATGATACTACCATCAATGAATGGCATACTTGTCCGAAGGGTGGCCGCATCAATGCTTCCAATCCATGCAGTGAGTACATGTTCCTCGATAACACAGCATGCAACCTGGCTTCTGTGAACCTGCGCAAGTTTCATGACGACCAGACAAACATATTTGATGTAAAAGGTTTTGAATACACTACGCGTTTATGGACAACCGTATTGGAAATATCTGTACTGATGGCACAGTTCCCTTCAAAAGAAGTGGCACAGTTAAGTTATGATTACCGTACACTTGGGCTTGGCTTTGCTAACCTGGGTTCTGTATTGATGGTGAGTGGCATTGCATACGACAGTGAAGAAGCAAGAGGCATTGCAGGCGCTATCACCGCTATCATGACCGGGGTTGCTTATAAAACTTCTGCAGAGATGGCTTCGTTCCTGGGAGCATTCGATAGGTATGAAGAAAACAAAGAAGACATGCTCCGCGTAATGCGCAACCACCGTGCCGCTGCGTATGATGCTGAAGAAGCATATACCGGCTTACAGATCAAGCCAGTGGGCATCAAAGCAAAATATTGTCCTGATTACCTGCTCACTGCTGCTACCAAAGCATGGGATGATGCAGTACAGATGGGAGAAAAATATGGCTACCGCAATGCACAGACAACCGTTATCGCACCAACAGGAACAATAGGCCTGGTAATGGATTGTGATACGACAGGCGTTGAACCCGACTTTGCATTAGTGAAGTTTAAAAAATTAAGCGGTGGTGGTTATTTCAAGATAATCAATCAATCCGTACCACAGGCATTAAGAAATTTAAAATACAGTGAAGCAGAAATTGATGCGATAGAAAAATATGCAGTAGGCTCCGCTTCTTTCGACAATTCTCCTTTTATCAATTCAGCAACACTCGCAGAAAAAGGATTCACTCCCGAAGAAATTGCCAAGCTCAATAATGCAGCCAAAGCAGCATTCGAGATCGGTTTTATATTTAACCGCTTCAGCCTGGGTGATGAATGTTTACAACGTTTAGGCTTTACTGAAGATGAATATGGCGACTGGAATTTCAATATGCTTGAAGCATTAGGTTTTACCGAAGATGAAATTGATGCAGCCAATGATCATATCTGCGGCACGATGACCATTGAAGGTGCGCCATTGCTGAAAGAAGAACATCTTTCTGTATTTGATTGTGCTAACAGGTGCGGCAAAAAAGGCGAACGTTTTATTCATGCACATGGCCATATTAAAATGATGGGCGCCTGCCAGCCATTCCTTAGCGGCGCTATTTCAAAAACGATCAACCTTCCGCATGAAGCTACGATAGAAGAAATTGAAGAATCATATATGCTAAGCTGGCAATTGGGATTGAAGGCATGTGCCTTGTACCGCGATGGTTCTAAAATGTCGCAGCCGCTCAGCAATAAATCAGACAAGAAGAAAAAAGCAGGAGAAGCCGTTGAAGAAGAAGTAACAGAAGTAGTTGCAGAATCAAACATAGTTGACCTTTCCCTGTTAACTGTTGATGAATTACTGGAAGAAGTGCAGCGCCGCATGACCGCTTCTACAGACACTAAATTCAAACGTGCTTTATCAAGGATCGTTGAAAAGAAATCACTACCGGCCAAACGCAGGGGCTTTACACAGAAAGCAAAGATCGGCGGACAGGTGATCTTCCTTCGCACAGGAGAATATCAAGATGGAACTTTAGGAGAATTGTTTATAGACCTCGCAAAAGAGGGTTCTACCCTTCGCAGCCTGATGAACTGTTTTGCTATTTCTATTTCGGTGGGATTACAATATGGTGTGCCACTCGAAGAGTTTGTAGAGAAATTTGTGTTCACCAAATTTGAACCCGCAGGCATGGTGGATCATCCAAATATCAAGACCACTACTTCTATTGTTGACTTCTTATTCCGCACATTGGCATATGAATACCTGGGGCGTACAGACCTCGTGCATGTACTAGACAAGCCCGAAGTTGGCAATACAGGCGAAGAAGAAGGCGAAGCCACTTTGATTGGCAAGCCTGAATTAAGCAGTGTACGCATTGGTGCTTCTGCCAACACTACTCCAGCCGCACAGCCGCAGAAATTACAGCGCGCCGTGCCATTGAGCGGTATCAAAGCAGAGTTTGGCCTCGACATGGTAAATGCAGCAGCTAAAAATATGCAAAGCGATGCGCCTGCATGTAATACCTGCGGCCATATTACCATCCGTAGCGGTACCTGCTACAAATGCCTGAATTGTGGCAATAGCATGGGCTGCAGTTAATCAATGCCATTTGTATCATTATCTTCACTGCCAAATATGGAGTTAGCTTTTTCGTACAATAAAAAGAAAGTGATACAGGCTTTGCGTTATCATTTTATTTCCCGCAAGGAGATCAGGATCATGCTGATACTGGTGAATGTGTTTGCAGTAATTTCCGCCGTTTTATTATATTTCAAGAAGATCAGGCCAGAACCTTTCCTCCTGGGTTCTGTTACCTGGCTTTTATTAATGACCGGTGTTTGGTATATACTGCCATATAGTATTTATAAGAGAGCACCCACTTTTAAAGACAAGTTCCGGATCGCATTTAATGAAGCAGAGGTTCATTTGGAAAACAGTAAAGGGTATGTGAATTGGGAATGGAACAGGTTCAGCAAATTCTTTGAGACCCCGCATTTCTTTCATCTATACTTTGATGCAAAAACTTTTTTCCTGGTTCCCAAGGATGAGATGGGCGAAGATTTCAGGCATAGCCTCTGGGAATTGCTCAACAGAAAGATCGGGGGGAAAGCGTAAAATTTAAAGATCCTTTTCCATTACATAATGCGGAATGGTGACCTCTTCAAATTCATCGCTGCAAATATTGTAGCCTAATTTTTCATAAAAACCAACAGCAGATTTACGGGCATGCATGGTCATTTTTTTAAAGCCTGAATCACGCGCTACATTTTCGGAGAACGACATTAACACCCTTCCAATGCCCTTTCCCTGGAGGCCGGAGGTAACAGCCATTTGTCGCAACCTTACCACACCTTCTCCTGTCTTGGTAAGCATGCAGCAACCTTCCATTTTGTCTTCTTCCTCAAAACAACCGATTAGGATATCCTCTTTTTCCTTTTCCAGTTCTTCCGGTGTAAACCCCAATCCCAGTGGTTTGCGCAATATATTCAGGCGCAGTTCCACCATCATGCGGTATTCTTCGGTTCCGTGATCGATGATTTTCAATGGCATAACTGTTTACTTAGGATACAATATTACTCTTTTTACCCCTTTCCTGCCCCATCCCGTGAGTGATAAGATTGTCATATGCAGGTAACAAATCGAATGCCAGTAAGCAAAAGCATTGTATTGGGATAAATTAATGACCAGATAAGGCGTTATTCTAGTCATTTTGGTCATATTACTAAAATAATGATACCGTTGATCCGGGGTCATAACTAATACAGCGGGAGCGAATTGTCACTAAACCGGGGATTGGCAAAAACATGTTGTGGAAACAAAAAATAACTATTCTCTTGCAGATTTGACAAAAAGTATATTTTTGCGCCTGTAACAAAACATTATTACAATGTCAGACATCGCAACAAGAGTAAAGAAAATCATTGTCGACAAGTTAGGTGTTGATGAAGCAGAAGTGACCAACGAAGCCTCATTCACTAACGACCTCGGTGCCGATTCTTTGGATACCGTTGAATTGATCATGGAATTTGAAAAGGAGTTTAACATTTCTATTCCTGATGAACAGGCCGAGACCATCACTACAGTGGGCCAGGCCGTAGCTTATCTGGAAGAACATGCCAAATAAGGTTTCACCATTCATTTGAGAAATAATTTAATCCGCCTTTTCTTAGGCTTTATGCCGCAAGTAAGGCGGATTCTCACTTAAACAGGCTGGCGTATATGGAATTGAAACGGGTAGTTGTTACTGGTATTGGAGCAATCACTCCGCTTGGCAATAATCTCAACGATTATTGGAATGGGCTGATCAATGGTGTGCCCGGTGCCGATCACATTACTCAATTCGACGCTTCAAAATTCAAGACACGTTTTGCCTGCGAAGTGAAAGGATTTGATCCCGTACAATTCCTCGACAGGAAAGAAGCCAGGAAGATCGACCGCTTTACACAGTTTGCATTATATGTGAGCGACCAGGCAATGGCTGATGCAGGCCTGAACAAAGAGAACATTAACCCAGACAGGGTGGGTGTTGTATTTGGAAGCGGCATCGGTGGTATCATGACCTTCCAAAATGAAGTGTCTGATTTTGCACGTGGCGACGGTACTCCAAGATTCAATCCTTTCTTCATTCCAAAAATGATATTGGATATTGCTGCAGGGCAGATATCTATGCGCCACAATTTACGCGGGCCCAATTTCGCCGTAGTGAGCGCTTGTGCTACCAGTACCAATGCGATCATTGATGCATTTAATTTGATACGCCTCAACAAAGCAGATGTGATCTTAACCGGCGGAAGTGAAGCAGTTATTTCTGAAGCCGGTGTAGGTGGTTTCAATGCTATGAAAGCAATGAGCGAACGCAATGATGATCCTAAAACTGCGAGCCGCCCATACGACAAAGACCGCGATGGTTTTGTAATGGGAGAAGCTGCAGGTATTCTTGTACTCGAAGAATTGGAACATGCATTGGCACGTGGCGCAAAAATATATTGCGAAGTAGCAGGTGGAGGTTCTACTGCAGATGCACATCATATTACTGCCCCACATCCTGAAGGGCTTGGTGCAAGAAATGTAATGATGGTGGCATTGCAGGATGCAGAAATGCAACCGGGTGAGATCGATTATATTAACACACATGGAACATCCACTCCCATTGGTGATGGTGCAGAAGTAAAAGCGATCACTTATGTATTTGGAGAACATGCTTACGAGTTAAATATCAGTTCCACCAAATCCATGACAGGGCATTGCCTTGGCGCTGCGGGTGTAATAGAAGCGATTGCCTGCATCATGGCGGTTGTGCATGATATCGTCCCCCCCACTATCAATCATTTTACTGATGATCCCGAACTGGATCCCAAACTTAACTTCACTTTCAATAAAGCAGAGAAGCTTGTTGTGAATGCCGCACTGAGCAATACTTTTGGTTTCGGTGGGCACAATGCTTGTGTAATTGTAAAAAAGTATGTAGCTTAAGCCGATAAATGCTGAAGCGCTTATTTTCATCAAAAAAAGAATCCTCCTTCGAGAAGCAGGTCAAGAATGTCCTGGGCCTTAAGCCCGGGAATGATCTCTTATATCGCACCGCACTCAGCCACCGCAGTGTACGTGAAACACCCGATGAAAATAATGAGCGGCTTGAATATCTTGGTGATGCCATATTGAGTGCCATCATTGCCGATTATCTTTTTAAAAGGTATCCTTATAAAGGCGAAGGCTTTCTCACAGAGATGCGCAGCAAAATGGTGAACAGGCAGCAACTGAATGATATTGCTTTGAAGATGGGATTGAAAAAAATAACGCTCTACAACAAGTTCGATAATTCACTAAAGAGCAGCCAGATATTCGGTAATACTTTGGAAGCCGTGATAGGCGCTGTGTATTTGGATAAAGGCTACCTAAAAACAAAACAATGGGTGCTGAAACAAATTCTCATGCCTCATATGTTTGTGGATGACCTGGAACTGGTTGACATCAACCTGAAAAATAAACTCATTGGCTGGGCAAGCAAGAACGGTAAAGTTTTATCGTTTGATTTGGCTGAAGAAAAAATAGAAAGCGGCCGCCGCGTTTTTACTTTGAGCGCCGTGTTGGATGGAGAAATTCTTGCACAGGGAAAGGCTTACAATAAAAAAGATGCCAGCCAGGTAGCGGCACAACTCGCCATAGAAAAATTAGGGTTGTAGAAGTAATTTATTTTTCTTCATATCTCCCACGATCAACTTACTCTGTTCTGCCGCCATCTTTTCTGCAGATGTTGGATCAAAGCTTTTTGACTGAGATGAATAGATGAGTTTGTTTCGGTTGATATCAATCAGTTTTGTTTCATAAAAATAATCCGTACTCGTTTCGTAATAGCCCGGTGCATACACCCTGTTATACGTGGTTGTATAATTTCCCCTGAAACGTTCATCGGCTATGATAGTTGGAGAAGGATAAAAATTAACACTGCCGGGTACATAATCTTTCTCTTTGTTTTTATTGAGCATGGTAACAATAATGACCGCATCAACACCTGTTTTGTGTAGCCTGCTCATGATCTCTTTTTCTTTCATGTTTTTAAAAGACTTGCTTCCAAATTCCTGCGTGATCGTGGTAGCCTCCACACCATTGGACAATAGTTCATTTACTAATTGCTTTTCAATCTGGCTCTTTGAAAGTGTATCCTTTTCATTCAGCACAGCAATCACCATTATTTTATGATAAGGCTTTGCTGGTGTATTGCTGGTTGTCCAGCTACTGGTAATATTGGAACTACGGCACCCTGCGAGTAGCAATAACAAAAAGAGAAAGAATATGAAACTGAGGGTTTTCATAATAAGCATTTTGAAGTTCAGGTTGAATCTCAAAATACTTAGTCAACTTCTATGCCTGATTTAAAATAGAATCGTCCCAAATCCTACCATCTTCTAATCTTACGAATCTTAGTCCATCGCTTGACATAGTTCTACCAACACCCCATTCGTCCCTTTCGGATGAAGAAAGCAAACCCATTTATTATCGGCTCCTTTTTTGGGTTTTTCATCCAGCAAAATAAATCCTGCAGCTTTCAGCCTTGCCATTTCAGCCACAATGTCCTCCACTTCAAAAGCAATATGGTGAAGCCCTTCGCCTTTCTTTTCTATGAATTTAGCGATCACACCGCCCGGCTCCAGGCTCTCCAGCAGTTCTACCTTGGTTTCTCCCGCCCGGAAAAAGGCTGTATTCACTTTCTCGCCCTCAACGGTTTCCTTTTTGTAGCAGCCGGTATTCAGCAGGCTCTCAAAAAGGGGTATCGAAAGCCCAAGGTCCTTCACGGCCACCCCAATATGTTCCACTTTCAGCATATGTTTTATTTAAAAATTAACAGGTTTCGATATCAGGAAAATCAATCCCAATAAGAAAAGCCCTCAAATTTATACATCTGTTTGGTGTACTTTTGTGTTGTTAGTAAGTCAATTAAAACTTTCTTTGAATCATGTTGAAATTACCGGTTTATTTAGACAATAATGCCACTACCCCAATGGATCCAAGGGTATTGGAAACCATGCTACCCTATTTTACAGAGCATTTTGGAAATGCCGCCAGCCGTAACCATCCTTTTGGATGGGAAGCAGAAGAAGCTGTGGATTATGCCCGTGAACAAGTGGCCAAATTAGTAGGTGCCGATCCCAAAGAGATCATTTTTACTTCAGGCGCTACCGAAGGAGATAACCTTGGTATTAAGGGTGTTTTTGAAATGTATGCTTCCAAAGGCAATCATATCATTACCTGCGTTACCGAACATAAAGCCGTATTGGATACCTGCAAGCATATTGAAAAATCAGGTGGCGAAGTAACTTATTTGAAAGTGAAGGAAGATGGATTGATAGATTTGAAAGAACTGGAAGCTGCTATCAAACCAACTACTATCCTTATCGCCATCATGTATGCCAACAATGAAGTGGGTGTGATACAACCTGTAAAAGAGATCAGTGCTCTTGCCAAGAAACATGGCATTTTATTTTTTACTGATGCTACACAGGCCGTAGGCAAAGTACCAGTGGATGTATTGAAAGATGGAATTGACCTGATGACCTTCACCGGGCATAAAATGTACGGGCCAAAAGGTGTGGGCGCTTTATATGTTCGCCGTAAAAACCCGCGTGTAAAAGTTACTGCACAAATGGATGGTGGCGGACATGAACGCGGAATGCGCAGCGGTACATTAAATGTTCCGGGCATTGTTGGATTTGGAAAAGCCTGCGAATTATGCCGTTTGGAAATGGACCAGGATGCAGTGCGTATTGGCAAGCTCCGTGATAAACTGGAAACTGAATTAATGAAACTGGATGAAGCATATGTGAATGGCAACCGTGAACACCGCCTGCCGCATGTGACAAATATTTCTTTTAAATATGTAGAGGGAGAAGGTTTGCTCATGGGCTTTAATAAAAATATTGCATTAAGCTCCGGCTCTGCTTGTACTTCTGCTTCATTGGAACCAAGCTATGTGTTAAAAGCATTGGGTTTGGGTGATGACCTGGCACACAGTTCGCTGCGTTTTGGGTTGGGAAGGTTTACAACTGAAGAGCAGGTGGATTATACTGTTGACCAGGTAAGCAAGACAGTATTGAAGTTGAGGGAAATGAGCCCACTCTGGGAAATGTTTAAAGAAGGAGTGGATATGAATAAAATTGAATGGGCACATCATTAAGAGATTTGTGATATACGATTGACGATTTACGATTTTTCGTCCTCGTAACAGTTTTTAAAATCGTAAATTGTAAATTATTAAAATCTAAAATTGTATGGCATACTCAGAAAAAGTGATCGACCACTATAGCAATCCTAAGAATGTGGGCACACTGGATAAAGCAAAGAAGAATGTGGGCACAGGCCTTGTGGGTGCTCCTGAATGCGGCGACGTGATGCGTTTGCAAATTGAAGTGGATGATGCAACAGGATTGATCACCGATGCTAAATTTAAAACATTTGGTTGTGGTTCTGCTATTGCTTCTTCTTCATTGGCCACAGAATGGCTGAAAGGAAAAACCGTTGACCAGGCTGTTACCATTGATAATATGGACATCGTGGAAGAACTCAATCTTCCCCCGGTAAAAATACATTGCTCGGTATTGGCAGAAGATGCCATTAAAGCTGCTATCAATGATTACCGCACAAAGAACGGTTTGGCAGAACTTGTTTTTGAAGAAAAAGGAGTTCACTAACCAGAAACCGGCAACTAGTAACCAGTAACCAACATGAGCATCGCATTAGACAACGCCATTTTCGTAAGCGATAAAGCCAAAGGCAAAGTAAAAAAGCTGATGGAAGAAGCGGGTGTGGGTGATGACCCCTCCTACTTTTTGCGCGTGGGTGTTGTTGGTGGTGGCTGTTCGGGGTTGAGTTATAAACTGGATTTTGATAATGAAACAAAACCAATGGACCAGTCGTTTGAAGACAATGGCCTGAAGATTGTGACCGACCTGAAAAGTTTTTTATACCTCGTAAATACTGAACTCGATTTTTCTGACGGATTAAATGGCAAAGGCTTTTATTTTAAAAACCCCAATGCCAGCAGAAGCTGTGGGTGCGGGGAAAGTTTTGCTGTGTGATCCGATCTAAATAATTCTATTGAAGCCGTTGCAGTGATGCGCGGCTTTTTTGTTGTGTAATAAACAAAATGTTGCTCAGGGAACCTCTCAAAGCCGAGCCAATATCTTACGAGCAAGCATTTTTCTTCAAGTTATTTCTTGCCATTCAAACCTATTTTGATACAGTTCGGAGCTATTTTGATGCCATTCAGATCATTTTGTAGTAAGTATTAAATAATTAACAGTTCAATATCTACATTAGGGTAGCATATATACCTGGTAAGATGGTTAGGTGTAGGTCCTTCCAGGTACTTAATAATAATTGTATTATATAAGTAACGCCAAAACGCCCCTCTTATGAAACTATCTGCCAAAATCTTGTTTAGTATCGTTATATGCATATCTCTTTCACAACAACTAAAAGCACAAACAGTAACTACCTTTGTTAGTTCAGGTCTATCAAATCCGTTCGCGCTTGCATTTGATGGCTCAGGTAATTTATATGTGACTAATTCAGTAGCCAATAACATTGCTAAAATAACCAGCGGTGGGGTAGTTTCGGGTTTTGTTAGTTCTGGATTAAATTTTCCCACGGGGTTGATATTTGATTTAGCAGGCAATTTGTATGTATGTAATGACGGATTGAATAATATTAAAAAAGTAACCAGTGGCGGGGTAGTTTCAACATTTGCTACCGGAGTAACTAACCCACAGAACATTACTATCGATGCTGCCAATAATTTTTTATATGTAGCGAATTCCGGTGATAATACTATCAGTAAAATTAGCCTTCCGGGTGGTGTTGTTACGACCTTTGCTACCGGGCTAAATAGTCCTTATCCAATCACCATCGATGGTTCAGGCAATTTATATGTAGGTAATACAGATGACGGTACTATTAGCAAAATAACCAGCGGAGGTGTGGTTTCAACTTTTGCTTCCGGAGTAATCAATCCACTTGGCCTCGCTTTTGATGGCTCGGGTAATTTATACGCATCAAGTGTTGGTGATATTAAAAAGATAACCAGTGGTGGGGTTGTTTCAACATTTGTTACGGGGCTAAACAATCCATGCGGCATGGTATATGACGGCATTGGTAGTTTATATGTCGCCGAGCTTACTAATAGTGACATTAAAAAAGTAACAATTGGTCCCGGTATTGCTGCTACAGGAACACTGAGCGGATTCAGTGCTTGTGCAGGATCAGCTTCCACCGCGCAGAGTTTCACTGTAGCCGGTGGTAATTTAACTTCGGGCATTTCAATAACCCCACCTGTTGGTTTTGAAGTATCCACTTCTTCTAGTTTTGCTTCTTCGGTAGGAACCAACGCTTCGCCACTTGTGTTAACACAAAGCGGAGGTTCTGTGAGTACCACAACTGTGTATGCAAGATTAACAAGTTCTGCAACCGGTACTCCTTCAGGAAACATTGCCTGTTCCTCTACCGGTGCTACTACACAGAATGTGGCAGTAAGTGGAACGGTGAATACAACTGCTATCAGTTCGTTTACTCCATCCAGTGGCGTGGTTGGTAGCCTTGTTACAATAACAGGAACCGGTTTAAGCAACCCAACTGCCCTTAGCATTGGTGGCGTTGCAGCCATTGTTATAACCAATACAGGTACTCAATTAGTAGCAATGGTAATGCCTGGTGCAGCAACCGGAACGGTAAGTATAACAACTGCCTGCGGCAGCTCAAGTGGTGCAGGAAATTTTTCAGTAGGTACGCCACTGCCACCCACTACACAGCAGGGCAACAAACTAGTGGCTTCAGATAATACAGGTAATGCACTACAAGGTACATCTGTTGCTTTAAGCGCTGATGGCAATACTGCCATTGTTGGTGGTTATCAGGATAATAGCGGTGTGGGTGCAGCATGGATATATACCCGCTCAGGAGGTGTTTGGACACAGCAAGGCGCTAAACTGGTAGGCACCGGCAGTATTGGAAATGCCAACCAGGGTAACGGCGTGTCTTTAAGTGCTGATGGTAATACGGCTTTAATAGGTGGTGCGGGAGATAATAGTTCTGTAGGAGCTGTATGGGTGTTTACCCGCACAGCGGGGGTATGGTCGCAGCAGGGTAGTAAGCTCACAGTCTCTGATAATATTGGCACTGCGGGCGTGGGCCGCAAGGTATCGCTCAGCGCAGATGGTAATATACAGCATTAATAGGAGCAAATGGTGACAATAGCAATCAGGGAGCAGCCTGGGTGTTTACCAGGACGGGAGGTGTATGGACACAACAGGGTGCTAAGCTGTTAGGCACAGGAAACATTGGTGCTACTACTTACCTAGCCACTTCTGTGTCATTAAGTGCGGACGGAAATACGGCAATAATAGGAGGGACTGGCGACAACAGTAACGTTGGCGCTGCCTGGGTGTTTACAAGAACCGGGGGAGTATGGTCGCAGCAGGGTAATAAGCTTATAGGCACAGGTAATACAGGCATTAGAATGCAGGGTTTCGGCTCAGCCATTAGTGCAGACGGCAACACAGCAGTAGTGGGTGGAGTGGGCGCTATCTGGGTGTTCACCAGAACAGGCGGTGTATGGACACAGCAGGGTAATAAATTGGTAGGCACTGGTAATGTTGGTATTACAGGCCTTAATGCCTCTTTGAGTGCAGATGGCAATACAATGATAACATCAGGTACTGATGATGGTACCTCAAGTGGCACTGCATGGATATTTACAAGAAGTGCAGGAGTATGGAAACAGGCAGGCAGCAACCTGGTGGGTACTGGTAGCATTGGCACTCCACAGCAGGGCTTCAGCTCTGCCATAAGCGCAGATGCCAGCACCAGCATTATGGGTGCAAATGCTGATAATGCTGCTGTTGGAGCCAGTTGGGTATTTATCTATACACCCGCTGCGATCACAACAACAGGTACTTTAACTGCTTTTACAACCTGCGCAGGTACTGCATCGGCGAGCCAGAGCTTTACTGTTAGTGGCATAAATGTTTTAGACAGTATTATTGTAACGGCCCCGGCAGGATACGAGGTATCAAAAGATAACAGTGTATATAGCAGCACAGTTAGTTTGGTACAGGTGGGCGACAGTGTAGCCACCACAACAATATATGCAAGATTATCTGCCAGTGCCAGCGGAACACCATCAGGTAATATTACAGTTGCTGCAGCAGGCGCCACTACAAAAAATGTAGCAGCAAGCGGAACGGTGAATGCATTGCCAACGATCACAACGGGGGTTATTGCAGGAGTATCCACTTTTGCTACTTCATTCAGCATCCCTTATTCGGCAACAACAGGCAGTCCCAATCAATATTCTCTCACTACAGGTACCACGGCCATGAGTGGTTTTGACCCAGTGATCAATACAACACTTCCTGCAACACCTATCAGCATAACCATTCCTGCCAGTTCTGTCAATACATATAATTTTAATATAACGGTAAAAAATACCACAACGGGTTGTGTATCTGCCAGTGTTCCGTTATCGCTTACTGTACTGCCACCTGCTATTACAACTACGGGTACATTAACTATTTTTAATACCTGTGTAGGTACAGGAATTCCTTCAACGGCTCAAAGCTTTACGGTAGCCGGCACTAATTTAACTGCCAATATTACTCTTACACCACCGGTTGGTTTTGAGGTATCCACTTCTGCTACTTTTGCTTCTTCGGTGGGCACTAATGCTTCGCCACTTGTTTTAACTCAAAGCGGCGGTAGCATAGGCACTACAACTGTTTATGCAAGATTAGCTGGTTCTGCAACCGGTACTCCATCAGGAAATATTGCCTGTACTTCTACCGGCGCCACCACACAGAATGTTGCCGCCAGCGGAACAGTAAATGCACTGCCAACGATCACAGACGATGTAATTGTGGGTGTATTAACTACTGCTACATCATTCAATATTCCTTACCCGGGCACAACAGGAAGCCCTAATCAATTTTCACTTACTACGGGTGCAAGGGTC
The DNA here is from genome assembly GCA_903884185.1 of uncultured Chitinophagaceae bacterium. Lineage (GTDB taxonomy): Bacteria > Bacteroidota > Bacteroidia > Chitinophagales > Chitinophagaceae > CAISDV01. The sequence continues at coordinate 20,988 of CAISDV010000173.1, forward strand.
ATGAGTGGTTTTAGTACTATTACCAATGCCTCACTCACATCATCCCCTTTGATCATACCTATTCCTGCCAGCACTCCTAATACTTATGATTTTAATTTAACCGTAAGGAATAGTACAACCGGTTGCATATCCGTTAACCACCCATTATCACTTATAGTAATAACACCTTCTATTACGATCACCGGAAGCTTAACAGCTTTTAGCACTTGTACCGGAACAGCTTCTTCTGCACAAAATTTCTTTGTTCAAAGCTTTGGTTTAACTGCCAATGTTTCTATCACACCACCTGTTGGTTTTGAGATATCCACTTCTGCTACTTTTGCTTCTTCGGTAGGTACCAATTCTACGCCGTTGGTAATAACCCAAATAGGTGGCGATGTGGGACTCGTAAAAGTATATGTAAGAATAACAAGCAGTGCATCGGGCACTCCATCAGGAAATATTGCCTGTACATCTACCGGGGCTGTTACACAAAATGTAGCGGCCAGCGGAACGGTAAATGCATTACCAACGATCACAACAGGGGTTATTGTGGGTGTACTAAGTACCGCTACATCTTTCAGTATTCCTTATTCAGCAACAACCGGAAGCACTAACCAATATTCTCTTACCACAGGTGCAACGGCCATGAGTGGTTTTGATGTTGTGAGCAATGCAACACTTGGCACAACACCTATCAGCGTAACTATACCGGCAAGTGCTGCCAATACTTATAATTTTAATTTAACGGTAAAGAATTCTACAACAGGTTGTGTATCTGCCAATGTTCCGTTGGTATTAAGTGTAACTTCTGCAACTATAACCGCTACCGGTACTTTATCTGCAGTTGCTACGGTGTATGGCACGGCATCTGCAACCACCAGTTTCAGTGTTTCAGGTACAAATCTGTTAGCAGGTATTCTTGTTACTGCGCCTGCCGGGTTTGAAGTATCTACTGCTGCTGATTTTTCTTCTAACAGCGGCACCAGCATTACTGTTGGCACTGCTGGAACTATAGCTGCCACTACGGTATATGCAAGGCTTGCGGCAACAACAACCGTAGGTTCTTATTCAGGAAATATTGTATTGACCAGTACCAGTGCCACAACAGTAAATGTTGCAACGGTTTCGAGTACGGTTACTGCAAAAGCATTGACCATTACCGGAATGACCGCGAATAATAAAGTTTATACAGGAACCACTGCTGCAAGTTTAACAGGTACTGCTGCTTTAAGTGGTGTGTTAAGCGCTGATGCAGGAAATGTAACAGTAAGCGGAACACCAACAGCAACGTTTGCTTCTGCAGGTGTAGCCAATAATATAGCAGTAACAGTAAGTGGTTATACTATCAGCGGTAGCGCAGCAGGCAATTATACTGTAAGCCAGCCAACAGGGTTAACAGCCAATATCACTCCGGTGGCACTCACCATTACGGGAATGACCGCAAGCAATAAAGTTTATACAGGAACCACGGCTACAAGTTTAACAGGCACTGCTGCGTTAAGTGGCGTGCTAGGTATTGACGCAGGAAATGTAACAGTAAGCGGAACACCAACAGCCGTCTTTGCATCAGCAGGCGTGGGTAACAATATTGCAGTAACAGTAAGTGGTTATACGATCAGTGGGTCTGCATCAGGAAATTATACGGTGAGCCAGCCAGGCGGTTTAACTGCTAATATCACTCCAGCGCCATTGACAGTTACCGCAAGCAATCAAACTAAAACGTATGGCACTGCTGCTACTTTAGGTTCTACTGCGTTTACATCAACAGGCTTACAAAACAGTGAAACCATTGGTACAGTTGCACTTGCCAGCACGGGTTCAGTTGCTACTGCTGCTGTGGGTACTTATCCCATCACTATCAGTACAGCCGCAGGCGGAACATTTACTGCAAGCAACTATACCATCACTTATACCTCTGGAACATTAACAGTGAATCCTGTTGCATTGACCATTACTGCCACCAATCAAAGTAAAACATATGGTGTAGCGGCAACTTTAGGCACCACTGCCTTTACATCAACAGGTTTGCAAAATGGTGAGACGATAGGTACAGTTACACTTGCCAGTACAGGTGCAGTTGCTACGGCCGCGGCGGGCACTTATTCAATCACTATCAGCACTGCTGCAGGCGGAACATTTACCGCTAGCAATTATACCATTACTTATACCTCCGGAACATTAACTGTAAACCCAGCTGCATTAACTATTACAGCAAGGAATCAAACAAAATGCCAGGGTGCATCATATACTTTTACGAATGCTGATTATACAGTAACGGGATTGATTACCGGTGATGCAGTAACAGCCGTTACATTGACCAGCGCCGGTTCCGGATCTGCTGCTTTGGCAACAGGTTCTCCTTATACAATCGTTCCAAGTGCTGCAACAGGAACAGGATTATCCAATTACACGATCACTTATACCAATGGTTCATTTACCATCACTCCGCCACCAACAGTAACTCTATCTGCTAATCCTTCTGTTGTCTGATATACAGTTAAATGCCGCCTCGGTTCCGGGTGCAACTATTCTTTGGTCAAGCTCATTAGCTACCAGCACCATTGACAATGTTTTTGGCTTTGCACCAATAGCAAGAGTGCTCGATAATACTACTTTCACTGCAGTGATCACTACTGGTGCCGGATGTACAGCAAGCGGTACAGTAAATGTTACCGTGGTAGATGATTATAAGGTCACGCCACCAATATTATTCTCTCCTAACGGCGACGGAGTCAATGATAAAATGGTAATAGCCAATTTGGATGCTTACCCTCTTAACTCACTGGTAATATTGGATAAGAAAGGGAAGCTGGTATACCAGGCCACCAACTATGCCAATGGATGGAATGGTATAATCGCTGGCAAGCCAATCGCAGTAGATACTTATTTCTATATTTTAACAGTCAATGGCAAAGTAGAGAAACATGGATCTATAACAGTGGCTTACTGATCACCATTAAATTATTAAAAGTAAAAGACATTCAAATGAAAACGATCAACATAAAAAATATAGCCACTGTTTGTTTAGCAGTATTATTGTCAGCAAGTGGCATAAAAGCACAGCAGCAATCTTATACTCCGGTGAGCCAGTATTTTCAAAACGGGTATTTATGGAATCCTGCTTATGCCGGAAGCAAAGAACATACTTCCGTATACGCTTTGATCAATAACAGTTGGATCGGTTTCGATGGCGCTCCTGTATTAGCTATGGTTAGCGTTGATATGCCTTTTGGAAATTTCTCCGGAGCTGGGTTTCGCTTTATCAGTGACAAAAGTGGGCTGCTGCAGCGCACAAGCGGCAACGTAGATTATTCTTTTACTGTTAAGATGAATGAAGACCAGCGCCTGAGATTAGGTATCACAGGCTCTGTTTACAAAGAGCAACTAAATACTTCTGCTTATATAAATGGTGTATATGATCCTGCGGTTGCAAGTTTTGCACAAAAGGGATGGCAATTTGAATCAAACTTCGGAGCAGTGTATGAGCACAAAAAATTTTCGGCTGGTGTAGCGGTATATAATTTGATCCATAATTTACAAAAAGGAGGAAGCGGGCAATCTGATTATGCAGTAGCGAATTTTATGGTCTCCAATAAATTTGTATTAGCTAACAAGGACATGAGCATTAAACCAATGGTCTCATACAGAGTATATTCTAATGTAGAAGGATTATTAGATATTGGCGCACAGTTTGAATACGACCATATATTTCATGCCAGCCTGATCTGGCGCAACAACAGCAGTATTGGTGGCGGATTGGGTGTGATACTCAAAAACGTTGGGCAACTAAACGCATACTATTTCAGCAATAATAAATATGGTTATGGCCAACAATATGAAATAGGCCTGGGAATACCAGTTGGGAAATCTGCGCCTAAGAAATAGGAGGCAGTTACCAGTTGCTAGTTTCTGGTTGCCGGTTCTGAATAATTCATTTAATAAAAAGACATCTTAAAAAATCTATAAATATTCGTCCCTCACCATCTCTCAGCGTAACATTGCCCAATATCAATTAGTTTTGAGGCTATGTGGATGATCTGTAAAAAAGAATGGCAACAGTTTTTCAGCAGCCTTACAGGTTATATAGCCATTATTGTATTTCTCCTTGTGAATGGGCTGGTGTTATTTGTGTTTGAAGAAAACATCTTCGACTTCGGCTATGCCACCCTGGATCATTTCTTTCAATTGGCGCCCTGGATATTTCTTTTACTGATCCCCGCCATTACCATGCGCAGTTTCTCTGATGAATTTAAAGGCGGCACGTATGAGCTTTTGCAAACACTTCCATTAAGCCGCTCGCAGATCGTGTTGGGCAAATTTTTTGGAAGCCTGCTTGTTGCATTGGTGGCATTGCTTCCTACCATTATTTATATCATTAGTATCCAGTATTTATCTTCAGGGCAGGGGCTTGATATGGGCGCCGCCATTGGATCTTATGTAGGCTTATTTTTTCTTGCATCCGTATTTACTGCTATCGGTATTTGCACCAGCAGTTTCACTAACAATCCTTTAGTAGCATTGATCATCAGCATGATCGCCTGCGCATTATTCTTTTATGGTTTCAGTTCCATCAGTCATATGCAGGGCATAAACAATACTGCCGGGTATTATATTGAAATGGCGGGTATAGATTTTCATTACCGCAGTATCAGCCGCGGTGTGATTGATACGCGCGATATTATTTATTTCATCAGTGTGGCGGGGTTATTCTTATCTATCACCAGCCGTAACTTAATCAAGCGATAGGTGAACATGAAGAAACGCATAGATATGATTTTTGCTTCCAAATACTCGTGGGTATTGCTCCTGCTTGTATTTGCCTGCATTAATTTTCTTGCGTCACTTGTCCATACGCGCTTTGATCTTACCAAAGAAAAAAGATACACCATCAGTAATGCCACAAAGGGTTTGCTGCATGAGCTGGATGATGAGGTTAAGATTGATGTGTTCCTGAAAGGTGATCTTCCTTCTGGTTTTAAAAAATTATCCAACACCACAGGAGAATTTTTAGACCTGCTAAAAGAATACAATGGTTCAAAGATCCATTACCGTTTTCTTTCGCCAGATGATGAGATGGAAGATGCCCCCGGTAAAAAATATTCAGATACACTAACATCATTGGGTGCAAGCCCGATCAATCTTTCTGTTCAGGTAAAACAAGGACAGGAAAATAAACTGGTTTTTCCCGTGGCATGGATCAGGTTTAAAGACAGGGAAGCTTTGATCAATTTATATCCCGGCTCCAGTCGCGTGATCACCGCCAACGAAATGAATGATGCCGAAGCTATGATGGAATACCAGTTTGCAAAAACATTTGATGCAATGCTGTATCCCGAAAAGCCATTCATCGCTTATTCATCGGGCAATGGGGAGCCATCCGGTGCACAGACCTACGACCTGCAACAGTCAGTACGAAAGGATTACAGGCTGTTCACCTTTAATATCAATACACAAAAATTTATACCTGATACTATTAAAGTATTGCTCATTGTAAAACCATCCCTGCAATTCACCGCAGATGAGAAACTAAAAATTGACCAGTATTTAATGAGAGGTGGCAAACTGCTTTGTTTTCTTGACGGGCTTCATGCGGAACAGGACAGTTTAAAATATCAACCACAGATCATTGCTTATGACCGCGGGCTTGACCTGACCGACCTGCTTTTTCATTATGGTACACGCATCAACCCCGACCTGATCATGGACCTGCAATGTGATTTTCTGCCCTTCGCAGTAGGTGGCAGTGCAGGTAACCCGCAGTTTGAATTTTTGCATTGGAATTATTATCCCTTGTTTGAATCAAAAGGCAATCATGCCATCAACAGAAGCCTGGGATTGGTTGCCGGCAGATTTGTCAATTCAATGGACACAGTGAAAGCTCCTGGCATCACTAAAACAATTTTACTAAGTTCCTCTTCCAATACAAAAGTCATTGGCACTCCCGCATTAATCAGCCTCAATGAAAATCGCAATACACCACAGGATGCACAGTTCACTCAAAAAAATAAGATCGCGGCTGTATTACTCGAGGGGAAATTTTCATCGTTGTACAAAGACAGGATGTCCTCCCAGCAATTGGATACATTGAGTTCTTATGGCACTCCGTTCAAAAGTGAAAGCACTCCCGATAATAAAATGATCATTGTGTCTGACGGTGATATTGTGTTGAATGATGTACATCCCAAACAGGGGCCGTTGCCTATGGGACTCAATCTCTTCACAGTTGGAAGCCAGTATGAATACCAGTTTGCCAACAGGAATTTTTTACTCAACTGCCTCGAATACCTCACCAATAAACAAGGGATCATTGAAACAAGAAATAAGGAGATTGTTTTACGTTTGCTTGATCCTGAAAAATTAAAAGACCAGAGAACCGGTTGGCAACTGGCAAATATTGCACTACCCGTCTTACTCATCATGATCTGTGGTTTCACTTATCAGCAGATCCGCAAAAAGAAATACGCAGCCTAAGCAACTCGTATCTTTGCCATAGAATAGTTCAATATGGCTACGCACCTGGTTATTTATTTGGTCTTCGGCATTGTGTTAGTGCTGGCGCTTGTATTTGACCTGGGCCTGCTGAGCAAAAAAGGCACGGTCATGAGTATGCGCACTGCACTTCTCCAGACATTATTCTGGGTAGTATTGGCGTTGGGATTTTTCCTTTTTGTTTTATATGAAGAAGGCCAGAAACCCGCACTCGAATACCTTGGAGCCTATTTAATGGAGTGGAGCCTGAGTATTGATAATATTTTTGTGTTCATCCTCATCTTCAACGCGTTTGCAGTAAAAGAAAAATATTATTCAAGAGTATTACTGATAGGCATTTTAATGGCCATCCTTTTCCGAATCGGTTTTATTACCATTGGGGTTGAATTAGTGGAACGTGTTCACTGGATACTTTATCTTTTTGGTGCTTTCCTGGTTTACACAGGTATTAAAATGTTTTCCGAGAATGAAGAAAAAGAATTTAGCCCGGAAGAAAATAAGGTCTATCGTTTTCTTAAAAAAATATTGCCGCTTTCTCCAACAGATGGTAATGGGAAATTTATTATTCGCCCGCATGGAAGGCCGTTATACACCATTTTATTTGTGGTAGTGGTGATACTGGCAACTGTGGATTTGGTGTTTGCACTGGATTCTATTCCGGCGGTGATGGGCATTTCGCAGGAAAGGCTGATCATCTATACTTCTAACACATTTGCTGTACTGGGTTTGCGCAGCTTGTTCTTTTTGTTACGTGGAGCCATCAATAAATTCAAATTTTTACAACAAGGTATTGCAACGGTGCTGGTAGTGATTGGCATAAAAATGCTGGCGGAGAAACTGATCGATCAATGGCTTAATAAGAACCAACAGGTAATTGTTTCATTGGCCGCTATCATTTTATGTATTGGGGGATCAGTATTGTATTCCATTTATCAATCCAACAAAAACAAGGCAAAATAAATTCAATTGTCTTATTTCATTCAACATATCGCTGCTGTTATTCATGCGGATGCGCATATTTGCAAGGATGCAAGCATTGAATATTTACTGACCGATACAAGAAGGATTGTATTTCCGGCTTCTTCCCTATTTTTTGCATTACCCGGTCCAAGAAAAGATGGACATGAATATATTAATGAAGCTTATGAAAGAGGGACAAGAAATTTTGTTGTTAGGAAAGGATTTGACATTTCTCCATTTAAAGATGCCAATTTTTTACAGGTAGATGATGTATTGCAGGCGCTGCAAGATTTAGCAGCCAACCATCGAAAGAGTTTCAATATACCCGTGATAGGCATTACAGGCAGTAACGGCAAGACCATTGTAAAAGAATGGCTGAACAAATTATTACAACCTGATTATAATATCGTTCGCAGTCCGCGCAGTTATAATTCACAGGTAGGAGTTCCTTTAAGTGTATGGCAGATGAACGCCGAACATACCCTCGGCATTTTTGAAGCGGGTATTTCTACTTTAAATGAAATGGAGAAGCTGGAGCAGGTGATTCAGCCTAATATTGGCGTCCTTACCAATATTGGTGAAGCGCACAGTGAAGGTTTTAGTAGTGAAGAAGAAAAAATAAATGAGAAACTGAAACTGTTTACCCACTGTATAAAAATAATTTATTGCAAAGATTCTCTGCCGGCATCTGTAAAGCTACCGGTAAAAGATACCGGGCTATTTTCCTGGAGCAGAAATGAGGGCGCCAAATTTTTCATCAAAGAGGAAACGAGATACACTACACATACAAGTATTATCATTACGCATGAGGATGGGATTTGCCCTGTCACCATACCTTTTGCAGATGCGGCTTCTATTGATAACGCCATTACCTGCTGCTGTGTAATGCTTTCACTACAGTATCCTCCTGCTACAATAAATGAACGTATTGGGCAGTTACAGCCGGTTGAAATGCGCCTGCAATCAAAGAAAGCCATCAATAACTGTTATTTATTGAACGACAGTTACAGCAATGACCTTTCTTCATTAAGTATTGCACTGGATCATTTAAAACAGCAGTCGGGCGAACATCCTACCACTGTTATTCTTTCAGATATTTATCAGTCGGGATTGAATGATGCAGAATTATATTTACGTGTAGCATCAGAATTAAAAGCAAGAAATATTCATCGACTGCTGGGTATTGGCGAAAATATTCATAAGCACCATAACGAGTTTTTGCATGCAGTGCAGCAAACTGCATTTTATTCTTCAACAGAAAATTTCCTGCACCAGATCACAGAACAACAATTCCGTGATGAATTTATTTTATTAAAAGGCGCGCGTGTCTTTGCTTTTGAAAAGATCAGCAAATGGCTGGAGCAGAAAGTACATCAAACGGTATTAGAGATCAATCTCTCCGCGATCGCACACAATTTAAAAGTGTATCAGAATCAATTGCTGCCTTCCACAAAGATCATGGCAATGGTAAAAGCATTTAGTTATGGCAGTGGAAGTGCAGAAGTGGCGCGGGTATTACAATTTCATAAAGTAGATTATCTCGCCGTTGCTTATGCTGATGAAGGAGTTGATCTCCGCAAAGCAGGTGTCAGCCTGCCCATCATGGTCATGAATACAGATGAAGCGGGATTTGATGTGTTGATAGAAAATAATTTAGAACCTGAGATATACTCCTTCCCTATTTATACTGCGTTTCATCAATACTTACAGCAAGAGGGTATTACAAAGTTTCCTGTTCATATAAAACTCAATACCGGAATGAATCGTTTGGGATTTGATCCATCCGATATTGATCAACTTAGTGTATTACTGAAACAAGATAATACGATGGCCGTGAAGTCTGTGTTTAGTCATTTGGTAGCAAGTGAGTCTGCCACGCATGATGGTTTTACAAAACAGCAGGCCGCAACATTTGATACAGCTTGTTCCATCCTCCAAAAAATATTGGGTTATTCTTTTATAAAACATATTGCCAACTCAGCAGGTATTTTTCGTCACCCCAATTTGCAATACGACATGGTAAGACCCGGCATTGGTTTATATGGGGTGAATAGTGGTGGCGATGCAACTGCCATTCTTGAAAATGTTGCAACGCTTAAATCAACCATTGCACAAATACGAGAAGTAAAAGCGGGTGAGACCATTGGTTATGGCAGGCAGGGAAAATTAACGCGTGACAGCCGCATTGCGATTGTCCGCATAGGTTATGCCGATGGTTTCAGCAGAAAGATGAGCAATGGGCATGGAAGTATGTATATCAATGGAAAATTAGCACCTGTAACAGGCAATGTGTGCATGGATATGACAATGATCGACATCACAGATATCCCCGGAATCAAAGAAGGCGATGAAGTAGAGATATTCGGGAAACATCTGCCTGTACAGCGTTTGGCTGAATGGTGTGGTACCATTCCTTATGAGATCATGGCCGGTGTAAGCCAGAGAGTGAAGAGGGTATATAATGAGGAATGATTGTAGGCGGGCTGGAGTAATGCTATTGGGCCTCTTTGCCACGCTCGCTTGTACGTTCTGTTCTTTATGGATCAGCTTGTCAATTCATTAATCTCAGTTTTATTTTCATAAATAGCCTTGCACAAAAGACCAATAACATATTCCTCTCTTGTAGTAATTTCTATATCTTGATTTTTCTTTAACTCATCGAGAGTTTTTTTTTAAAACAGCCCACAAAGAAGTTTCTGTGTATTGTTCATAAGGATGGCTCATATGTTCATATATTTTTACAGAGGTATGTTAATCAAATTTAATGAAAAAAAATAGCTCCAGAGGAGCGCAATATTAATAGCAACGTTCAGCATATTTCAAATAAGCTCCGTAGGAGCGACATAAGCTCTATGCCGCTCCTACGGAGCTTAAATTCCAAAACAATCTCTTTTTCTATTATGATATCGCCCCTCCGGGGCTCTGAGCCGTTCGAATGATCTAACTAATATCCACAAATAAAAATGTACATTAGCACTGCCCTCAATCCAAAACCCATCTTTCATGAAAACAATATTCTTCATCACCCTCTGTTTTATATCCATTCAATCCATGTCACAATCAAAACTGATCACATCCGGCGCCTACCATTGGTCGGAAGCGCCCGTTACCAAATCCGAAGGCCGTGAAGGCCGCCGTTTTGCGCAAGGCACTTCACCCCAATTTGAATATTTAGAGATACATGCAACCACACAAGAAAAAGGTGCCGTTTCAAAACCACCACATGCACAAAAAGATATTGAAGAATTAATTATCGTGAAAGAAGGTAAAATGAAATTTACTATTGGCAACAAGAGCGCAATTTTAGGAAAGGGCAGCGTGGTACTGATACCGCCTCTTGAAATGCAATCGGCGGAAAATGTGGGTGACGGCCCGCTTACTTATTATGTATTCCAGTTCCGTTCCAAAAACCCAATGGATATGGCGCGGTCTGCAAAAGCAGGCGGCCCATTATTCATCAATGCCGATACATTAAAATATGTTCCTTCGGCACGCGGTGGCGGAATAAAATATTTTGACCGTGCAACAGCCATGTGCGAAAAATTTGAAATGCATATAACAGAACTCAAGAGCAAAGGCCCAAGCCATGATCCGCACATGCATGTTGAAACAGAAGTGATATTGATCACTGAAGGGGATAGTGAAATAACTATTGATGGAAAGCACTATACCGCTACCGCCGGAGATTTTTTTATCATGAACAGCAATGAAATGCACGGCGTAGGTAATGCAAGTGATAAGCCGTGTAAGTATTTTGCATTTAAATGGAGGTAGATATTTAACCGCAAAGTTTAACCACAAAGGCCACAAAGGAAAGAGACACAAGGGGCACAAAGATTTCCTTGCCCGCCCGGCCAAGCCGTTCGGACGGGTGATCATTGTGTTCTTTGTGGTTAAACCGTTTTCAGTCAAAACCCTTACTTTTGCGTCCCCGAAATGCGGATGTGGCGAAATTGGCAGACGTACCAGACTTAGGATCTGGCGCCGTAAGGCATGCAGGTTCGACCCCTGTCATCCGCACTTTTTGAACCTGGCAGGCTGATCCCCATCAGCCTGCCAACCAATTAAATTGATACATGGCAACAGTTAGTAGAGAGAACATCGGTTTATTGAACGACAAGCTTACCGTAAAACTTAGTAAGGAAGATTATTTCGGAACTTTTGAACAAAGCCTCAAGAAATACGCAAAGACAGCTAATATCCCGGGCTTCCGCAAGGGAATGGTACCGGCAGGCCTGGTAAAGAAAATGCATGGGCAGGGTGTGTTCAGCGACGAAGTTCTGCGCACCGTTGAAAAAGAACTGAACACCTGGCTCGACAAAGAACAGCTGGAAATATTCGCGCAGCCATTACCATTAGATAATGACGCCGCAGCACTTGACATGAACGATCCCAAAGATTATTCTTTTGGATTTGAAGTAGGGCTGAAACCTGAATTTGATATTGACGCAAAGAAGATCAACGTTACCCGCTACGAGGTAAAAGTAACAGATGAAATGGTGAATGAAGAAACAGCCCGCCTGCAAATACGCAATGGTAAAATGACCGAGCCTGAAGAAGTAACAGGTGACGATAATGTTTTAAATGTAAAATTCATTGAAACAGATAAAGACGGCAATGAAGTGGAAGGCGGTATCTCCAAAGACAATTCACTTCTTGTAAAATACTTTTCTGAAGGTTTCCGTAAGAATTGTATCGGCAAGAAAAACAATGATAGCATCAACCTGCAACTGAAACAAGCATTTGATGAGAAAGAACTGGATTTTATTCTTTCTGACCTCGGACTGAACAAAGAAGATGCCGCTGCAGCTGATAAATATTTTAAACTTCTTATTACAAAAGTGGGGTTGGTGATCAAGTCCGAAATGAATGAAGAATTCTTTAAGGCTGTGTATCCCGGTAAAGAGATCAAAACAGAAGAAGAATTTAAAGATGCGGTGAAGGAAGAAATTAAAAATCACTATGCTGCACAGGCACGCAACCAGGTGCACGACCAGGTATATCATTATTTAATTGATCATGTAAAGATCGAATTGCCTGAATCATTCTTAAAGCGTTGGCTACAGGTAGGCGGAGAAAAAGCAAAATCGGCAGAAGAAGCTGAAGCAGAATTCCCTTCTTTCTCAAACCAGTTAAAATGGACATTGATCAGCAGCAAACTCATTGCAGATAATAAGATCGAAGTATTGCCTGATGATATCCGCGAATTCGCGAAACAACAATTGTTCAGCTATATGGGTGGGCAATTAGGCGGGTTGGGCGATAACCAGCAATGGGTGGATGATTATACTAACCGCATGATGAAGGACAAAAAATTTGTGGAAGAAAGTTATCACCGCATAAGTACCGATAAATTATTCACAGCACTGGAAACCCAGGTGAGCGCTAAAGAAGAAGAGATCAGCGCGGATGATTTTGCGGCTAAGCTGCATCACCATCATCATTAGATTTCACGCAAAGAGGCAAAGGAAGCAAAGGCGCAAATTTTTTAGTGTCTCAGCGTCTCTGTCACTATTGTTTAAAAAATAATCCAGGCTTACTACTTTTAAAATTTCTCTCTGCTACAAAATCAAATAAATTGAGCATTTCTGACAAATAACTTTGCTCCTTTGTCCGCCTAGGCGGATGAAACTTCTTCACCCAAAATACTCTACATATATTCTCGGAGTCTCGTAGAGCTTGATGCAATGTAATTTCACCTGCTCAGGCAAATGCGGGTTTAATTGTTCCCAGATAGCAACAGCCAGATTTTCAGTACTGCACATAACGCCCTGCATAAAATCAACATCCATATTCAGGTTCTTGTGATCCAGTTTATTGATCACGTGTTCTGTAATTAAGGAGCTGAGTTTCTTGGCATCGAATAGAAACCCTGTGTCCGGATCGGGAGTGCCTTTCACGGTTACATAGAGATTATAATTGTGCCCATGCCAGTTCTCATTGGCGCATAAGCCAAAGACCTCCTCATTCTTTTCCCTGCTCCAGCCGGGGTTATACAATTTATGTGCGGCGTTAAAATGTTCCTGCCTTGTTAAATACACCATCCTGTTATCTTTCGGCAAAGGTACAGATTGAGAATAAAAGCGGTGGCCATCTTGCATAACTCATTTCCAACCCCGACCTTTACACGCAATGAGAGTCATCATCACAGCTGCTACCACGGGGGAATGGATGCCAACCTTTCTCGATATTGATCCTGTTTATATGGGTGAGAGTACGAGGATGAAACTCCTGTTTCACCAGGGTGGTGTTGGTATGCTCTCAAGCGCTGTATCTCTCACGAAATTGATATTTGAAGAGAAGCCTGATCTGATCATACAGGCAGGCATCGCCGGTACTTTCGACAACTCCATGAACCTTGGAAAAGTGTTAGTAGTAAATGAAGAGATGCTGGGTGATATGGGTGTGGAAGAAGAAAACAAATGGAAAGACATCTTCGATATGAAACTGGAGAAAAGCAGTTACCATCCTTTTGAAAAAAGAGTATTGCCCAATCCTTTTTTAGAAAAATACAACCTGCTCAAATTACCCGAAGTGTCTTCGGTTACAGTCAATGAGATCACCACAAGGCCGGAGCGCATACAACAGATCATCAAAAAATATGACCCTGTTATTGAAAGTATGGAAGGTGCGGCGCTGCATTATGTTGGCAGATCAATGAGTACGCCTTTTATTCAAATGCGTGCTGTTTCAAATTATATTGGCGAAAGGGATAAAAGCAAATGGAAGATGAAAGAAGCCCTTGCCAATCTTAACCAGGCATTGCTGAAGTATGTTGAGAGGTTGTATAAGATAGCGTGATATAAGTTTAATTTTATTCTATGAAGCTGACCCTCGGTTTTTCTCCTTGCCCCAATGATACTTTTATCTTCGATGCACTCGTTAATCATAAAATTGATACAGAAGGATTTGAGTTTGAAGTGGTTCTCGAAGATGTACAAACACTGAACGAATGGGCAAAGCAGGGAAAATTAGACCTCTCCAAGATCAGTTATGGTGTATTGCCATTGGTATTGAATAATTATCTCGTTTTGAACAGCGGCGGCGCACTGGGCAAAGGTGTTGGCCCTTTACTCATTTCTAAGCCTTCGGGCAAAGAGAAGCCCGTTGAGCAAATGCTTGTTGCCATACCCGGTGAAAACACCACTGCGCATTTATTATTTTCCCTTGCGTATCCAAATGCAAAGAATAAACGATTCATGGTATTTAATGAAATTGAAGAAGCTGTATTAAGTGGCAAGGCTGATGCAGGTGTCATCATTCATGAGAACCGTTTTACCTACACAGAGAAAGGATTGGTGAAGATCATAGACCTTGGCAACTATTGGGAAGAAAAATTAAATATGCCCATCCCATTAGGTGGCATTGTAGCAAAAAGAAGCCTGGCTCCTGCTATTATTAAAAAAGTAAGTGAACTAATTACAGAAAGCCTTACATATGCATCTGAGTTTTACCCTTCTCTGCCCGATTATGTGCGCCAGCATTCACAGGAAATGAGCGAAGATGTGATGCGCATGCATATTGACCTGTATGTAAACCATTATTCAGAAATGCTTGGCATTGATGGAAAACAAGCTGTGATGAAATTATTGGAAGTCTACCAGCAGTTGAATACACAATTGATTTTACCCCCGGAAATATTTGAACCCAGCTAAATTATTTTTCTTTCAGTGCTTTTCCATACACATCCAAAGCGCGTTTCCTAGCTTCTTCATGAACAACTATTGGTTTGGGATAATCAAAACTATCCAGCTCAGGAACCCATTGCCGGATATATTTGAGTTCCTTATCAAATTTTTCTGTTTGCAATCGTGGGTTGAATACGCGGAAGTAAGGCGCTGCATCACAACCACAGCCTGCGGCCCATTGCCAGCCGCCGTTATTGGCAGCATAATCATAATCCAGCAGTTTCTTTGCAAAGTATGCCTCGCCCCGGCGCCAGTCGATCAGCAAATGTTTGGTAAGAAATGACGCAACGATCATTCGCACTCGGTTATGCATAAAGCCTGTGGCATTGAGTTCCCGCATACCCGCATCAACAATGGGGTAACCTGTTTTTCCTTCGCACCATTTCTCAAACTCCTGTTCATTATTTCTCCATTCGATCAGGTCATATTGCTTTTTAAAAGAATCTCCGGCGCGTACTTGTGGAAAATGCCACAGAATACAATGATAAAAATCGCGCCAGATCAATTCATTAAAATAAGTTTCATTCAATTGCTTTGCTTTTGTGGCCAAAGCACGAACACTAACAGTTCCAAAGCGAAGATGAACACCCATGCGGGAAGTGCTATTCTCTAAACCAGGAAAATTTCTTCGTTCAGTATAACGTCTGATAATCTCTTCTTTTGCTTCCAGAGCAGGAAAGGATTTCCCTTCAGCTTGAAAACCCATTTCTGCCAATGAAATAATTGGCAAAGGGTTTTGTCGGTATAAATTCGAAAAATATTTTTCCGTTGGATATGATTTCAAATGAAACCCGGTCAATCTCGTTTTCCATTTG
>CAISDV010000174.1 GCA_903884185.1 uncultured Chitinophagaceae bacterium
CTCAAAACCTGGCTTCTTTTATAGAAGAAAAAGTAAATGAAGAAACAACTAACAAAATTCAGACTTGTGCTACAAAAAATGATTTAACCGCGACAAAAGATGATTTAGCCAAAGAAATAGCCAGGCTTGACAATAAAATAGGCGAAACCAAATCAGAACTGATCAAATGGATGTTTATCTTTTGGATAGGCCAGGTGGCGGTTACTTTTGGTTTTATTTTAGTCTATCTAAAAAAATAGCTGTATTTCCCAAACCAATCCCTTTATGGGTAAACCTGTAACTTGCATACTGATTGTACGTCGTATGCTTTCCTCATACAGAAAATATTTGCCTGTCATTCCTTTTGCTGCACAATTATTGCCGGTAAATTACTATATACCGGATTAGGGCATTACTTACTTGTTTTATTTGCCTTTTTATTTGCCCGTGCATAACTAAACTTTTCATCTTATGAAGAATATCAAACTGATTGAAGTCCCATCCGAAATAGGTGCTGGTACCCGTGGTGCCAGCCTCGGCATTGACGCCATCAAGATCGCAGCGCTTGATTTTATGAGTAATTTTTTTGTACACTTCCCTTCCGAAAAAATTCCCGCAGAAAATAAATTATTATTCGAACCTATTGAATCTCCCTATGCCAAACGCATCAAAGGTGTTATCTCGATGTATGATAAAGTGAGCAAAGCAGTTTCAGAAAGCATTAAGAGTAACTTTTTTCCTGTTGTACTTAGTGGTGATCATAGCACTGCAGGCGCTACCATTGCAGGTATCAAAATGGCAAAGCCAAAAAGTAAATTGGGTGTGATATGGATAGACGCACATGCCGACCTGCATACGCCTTACACCACTCCCAGCGGCAATATGCACGGAACACCACTTGCAACAGCGATCAATGAAGACAATATGGATTGCGCTGTTCATGAACTGGATGAAGCCACAAAAAAAAGCTGGAACTATTTAAAACATACAGGCAGGTCGGGTGCTAGAGTATTGCCCGAGGATGTTGTATTTATTTCTTTGCGCGATTATGAAAGGGAAGAAAAACACCTGATAGATAAATATGGAATGAAAGTAATTACGACCAATGAGGTAAGACGAAAAGGCCCCGAGAATATTGTGCGTTCAGTGATCCGTTACCTGGGTGATTGCACCGATATCTATGTAAGTTTTGATGTAGACAGCCTGGATGCTTCTATTTCAAAAGGCACGGGAACGCCTGTGAGCAATGGTTTGCGGGAGAGGGAAGCTGAAGACCTGATCAGTAAATTTATGCAGATGCGGAAGATCTGTTGCTTTGAAATTTCAGAAGTAAACCCAACATTAGATAAAGAGAACCTGATGGCAGAGATCGCTTTTAATATTCTGCAGCGAAGCGTGAATGTGTTGATGATGAACTAAACCCGTTCTGTAACAGGGATCTTTGATAACATATCTTCTACCTGTTTTTCTTTGTATTTGATAGAGTGATCCAGCTTCTCCCATGCCTTGCCAAAATCTTTTTGTATGGCTATATCGGGAGAAAGATATATCTGCCTTTGCGCAAAACAATCTTTGATCACTTCAAGATCATGCCACTGCCCCATTATTTCCTGTAATTTATTCAGGTGCGAAAACAAAAAATCTGTTTTGGCATCTTCATCATTTTTTACCCAGCCTGTTGCATACATCCATTGCTTTACAAGTTTACGGAATTCGTGCCAATCGCCAGAGGGCAAAGGCCTCCGCAACATCTTCTCGATCTTTCCATGCAACTCAGCCATGTATTGTTCAGGTAAAATATGATTGGTACTATGAATAAATCCACCGCATTGTTCAATGATCTCTTTCAGGCCTTTTTTTATTGAAGCAGATCCATCGTGGAAAACAGTGATCATATTTTTCAGTTTCTCTTCCGGGAAATAAACCCGATGCATATCAGGCAAGATTGTTTTATTCAACCATTGCTGCATTACCTGGTATTCCCTGATCTCTCCTGCTTCGCGGAAAATAGTTCTAAGTGATTGAGATGATCTTTTTAGTTTTTGCCCGGGGTAAACTGTACGGAGAAATTTTATCAATGCTCTCAGTTTTTTCAATTCTACCCGCAGATCATGTAATGGCACTTCTCCCCCCGTCAATTCAAAGTCATGCAAATGATTGAACAGGTTTTTTACCCGCAGGTTAAAATATCGCTGTAACTGGGATGCCATGAGAATGAATAAAATTTCGCTTACCCAAAATTAGAACCTTAATAATGCCATATATGAAGTTTGTGTTAAGTTTTGATCTGCTCATTTCGTGGATATCATAGCCAACTGAATAGTTTTAAACATTTTTTAAACGAAAACCTATTTATCATATAATATTGATAGACTTTAGCCATATTATTTACAAATGCTTATTTTTGACGCTTGGTGTAGGAAGTACACACCGGTAACAAGCGATTTGCAGGCTATTAATTATTATCTGATACCTCATGGCTGATAAGAAAATAACCCGTGTGGGGGTACTCACATCGGGAGGCGATTCACCGGGAATGAACGCAGCAATCCGGGCTGTAGTAAGAACAAGTCTGTTTCATGGTTTGGAAGTATTCGGCATCATGCGGGGCTATAGCGGCATGGTAGAGAATGATATTATTTCCATGAATTCAAGAAGCGTGGCCAACATTATACAGCGTGGCGGCACCATACTCAAGACTGCCCGCTGTAAAGAATTCTATGAATATGAAGGCCGCAAGAAAGCGTATGATAACCTGAAATCGAGAGGCATTGATGCATTAGTGGTGATAGGCGGTGACGGAAGTTTCCAGGGCGCTGAGAAATTTAGTAAGGAATTTGATATTCCCTGTATCGGCCTGCCCGGCACAATTGATAAAGACATAGCAGGGACAGATTTTACCATCGGTTTTGATACTGCTGTGAACACTGCGGTAGAAGCCATTGATAAAATACGAGATACCATGGAAGCGCACGACCGCTTATTTATTGTGGAAGTGATGGGCCGCGATGCTGGTTATATTGCCCTTCACAGTGGTATTGCCACAGGCGCAGAAAATATTGTAATCCCAGAAACAAAGACGGATATTGAAGAGATCATCCAGTCGCTCACTGAAAAAGAAAAACGTAAAAAACTAGTAAACCTGATCGTGATAGCTGAAGGTGGTGAATTTGGTGATGCTTATAAACTTTCGGCGATCATTAAAGAACGCATCCCAACTTCAGATACCAGGGTTTGTATTCTCGGGCATATCCAGCGTGGTGGCTCACCCAGTTGCCACGACAGGCTGATAGCAAGCCATATGGGTTATTATGCGGTGGAAAGTTTATTGCTCGGAAGATATAATGTAATGGTGGGCGTGATCAATAATAAAATACATTATCTCCCGTTAGAGAAAGCGGTAAAAGAAAAACAAAAGATCGGCCAGGAATGGATGAAGATCGTTAAGATCCTCGCCTCCTGATCAAACAATAAAATACCTGCACCGTTTAAGAGTAGCGGATACAGGTTGAATTTGGATACTCTAACAAGCAAGCCACAACCGAAAATTATGTCAAAGAATCTCGACAAGTACCTGTACAAGCAGATGAACAAGGAGGCGGGTATCGACCATACTCTCCACCGAACCAAGATCGTTGCAACAGTAGGCCCAGCCTGCGATACCTACGACAAGCTATTAGAACTCGTAAAAGCCGGTGTGAATGTATTCCGGCTGAATTTTTCTCACGGTACACATGAAGACAAGGCCGCTATCATTGATCATATCCGCGCCATCAACAAAAAAGAACCCTATAATATTTCCATCCTCGCCGATCTCCAGGGGCCAAAACTCCGTGTAGGTGAAATCGAAAACAATGCACTGCAACTGGATGCAGGTGACATTCTTACGTTTACTAACGAAAAATGTATCGGCACAAAAGAAAAGATATATGTGAGTTATCCCAATCTCGCCGGCGATGTAAAAGTTGGCAACCTGATCATGATCGACGATGGTAAGATCGAAGTAAAAGTGATCAAGATCACCAAAGAGAAAGATGTTAAAGTGGAAGTAACACTGGGTGGGGTATTGTCCTCTAAAAAAGGCCTCAACCTTCCCGATACAAAAATATCCCTGCCTGCACTGACTGAAAAGGATCTTGTTGATCTGGCATTTATCATTGAACAGGAATGTGATTGGGTGGCTTTGAGTTTTGTGCGCAGTGTCAATGATATCGTCATTCTCCGCAGTAAACTCGAAGAGAAAAAAAGCAAGACAAAGATCATTGCAAAAATAGAAAAGCCTGAAGCACTCGTTAATATCCGCGATATCATTGTAGAAAGCGATGGTATCATGATCGCCCGTGGCGACCTGGGTGTAGAACTCCCGATTGAACAGGTTCCCCTGATTCAAAGAGAACTCATTCGTAAATGTATACATCGTGCCAAACCGGTCATTGTTGCTACACAAATGATGGAAAGCATGATAGACAGGGTGAAACCTAACCGCAGCGAGATCACAGACGTTGCAAATGCAGTGCTGGAAGGTGCAGATGCGGTAATGCTTAGTGGAGAAACTGCTTCAGGCAACCACCCTGCATTGGTAGTAGAGACCATGCGCAAGATCATTCACCAGGTAGAGCAAACCGAGTACAGGTATAACCGTGAAGAGGATCTGAAACCGCAGCCCCACTCCCCTTCTTTTCTGAGCGATGCCGTTTGCTATAATGCATGCAAAATCGCCAAGGACGTGGATGCACAGGCATTGATAGGCATGACACAAAGTGGCTATACAGCGTTTATGCTTAGCAGCTACAGGCCACGTTCCCCCCTGTTTATTTTTACAAAAGAAGAATCGCTCGTTAACCAGTTAAGCCTTAGCTGGGGTGTACGCGCTTTTTATTATGACGAAGAAGACAGCCTGGATGATATTGTTTTTGACCAGATCAATATATTAAAGGAAAGAGGTTTCCTCAAAGCCGGCGATGTGGCCATTAATACAGGAAGTACACCAGTACATTTACATTTACCTACCAATATTTTAAAGGTAACTAAGGTTGATTAGGAAAGTAATCATGTAATTGTACGTGATGTAACCGGCAACCGGTAACTAGCAACCTGTAACCAGCAATAAAAAAAGATTCTTCAAGGGTGGAGAATCTTTTTTATTTTCAACCTCTCCAAAACACATGATCATGAGAAAACTCCTCTTTCTTCTATTGGCATTACCTTTTTTATCCAGCGCCCAGAATGCAGATTCAGCCTGGATCGTAAATAACTACATTAAAAAAGAGGTGTACATACCTATGCGCGATGGGGTGAAACTCTTCACTTCCATCTATATCCCAAAAAGCAATTCGGAGAAGCATCCTTTTTTAATGACCCGCACTCCTTATTCCTGTGCGCCTTATGGTGATGGTAAATTCAAGAATTTCTGGAGAAACCATTACAAGGAATACCTGAAAGAAGGGTATATCATGGTCACCCAGGATGTACGCGGCCGCTGGATGAGTGAAGGCGTTTTTGAAGATGTAAAGCCTTACAATCCCAATAAAAAAACAAACAAGGATGTAGATGAAGCTTCCGATACTTATGACGCTATCGACTGGCTTTTGAAAAATGTTGACAACAATAATGGTAATGTAGGTGTGTTTGGAATTTCTTATCCGGGCTTCTACTCTACCATGGCTGCATTGAGTAATCATCCTGCATTAAAAGCGGTTAGTCCGCAAGCACCAGTGACCGATTGGTTTATGGGTGATGATTTTCACCACAATGGCGCTTTCTTTATCATGGATGGATTTTCATTTTATAGCGGTTTCGGTAAGCCAAGGCCCAAGCCTACTACCGTTGGCCCTACCGGTTTTACGTTTCCTACTCACGATAATTATGATTTTTATTTGAGGACAGGTACACTGGAAAATTTCGCGAAACTTATGCAGGATAGCGTTGCATTTTGGAAAGATCTATACAGCCATCCTAATTATGATGCCTGGTGGAAAGCAAGGAACGACAGAAATTTTGTTCAGAATATTTTGCCAACAACAGCTACCCTTGAAGTGGGTGGATTGTTTGATGCTGAAGATTGTTTTGGCGCACAGAATTTATATAAAGCAATAGAAGCAAAAGCAAAGAACAATAATAAATTGGTGTTAGGCCCCTGGTTCCACGGGCAATGGGCTGGTGGTGATGGAAGTTTTCTTGGTAATGTGCAGTTTGGCAGCAGGACCAGCGACTGGTATGCAGAGAATTTAGAAATACCATTTTTCAATTTTTATTTGAAAGGAAAGGGTTCTATTGATAAGATCGCCGAAGCCAATATATTTTTCAGCGGTGAAAACCAATGGCATCAATTACCACAATGGCCTCCTGCCAATATGCAGGCAGCCAATATGTACATGGAGCAGAATGGTAAATTATCTTTTACGCCAGCTACAGCTGCAAAATCTTCTTATGCTGAATATGTGAGCGATCCTGCAAAGCCTGTTCCTTATACCGAAGATGTTCATTACAGAAGAACAAGGGAATATATGACCGATGACCAGCGCTTTGCTGCCAGAAGGCCCGATGTACTGGTATTCCAGACTGAACCTTTGACTGCAGATGTTACGCTGGGCGGACCTGTGGTGGCTGATCTGAAAGTAAGCATCTCTACGACCGATGCAGATTTTGTAGTAAAGCTGATAGATGTATTCCCTGATGATTTTGAATACCCCGGTACTGCGGTGAATAACCAAAGAACAGCAGGTGGCGGGTATGTGATGACGGGTTATCAAATGTTAGTGCGTGGTGAGATCATGCGTGGGCGCTTCCGCAATAGTTTTGAAAAACCCGAAGCATTTGTTCCTAATCAATCTACACAGGTAAAATATACTTTACCCGATGTGGCGCATACATTTAAGAAAGGGCATCGAATTATGGTGCAGGTACAAAGCAGTTGGTTTCCTTTGGCGGACAGGAATCCGCAGAAGTTTGTAGATATCTATCATGCGAAAGAAGATGATTTTCAAAAAGCAACCATTAAAATTTATCACAACGATTCTAAAATAATATTGCCGGTATTAAAATGATTTTTATTGTAGGGACAGATGGGACTCGGGCGACATTTAAGCTCTGCGTTACTCTCCGTCTCCCCGCCTCTGCGGTAAAAAAATTAGAAAAATTAACAACCATCTAAAAATGCCAAACAAGAAAAAAAAATATCGCTCTACACTCCTCTTCGCTTCTGTAATATTGATTGCAATAAGCTCCTTCGCTCAATCAGTAAAAGACGATTACACAAAAATGGAAACCACCATCACCATGAGAGATGGTATTAAACTTTTTACCAGCATCTACGTTCCTAAAGATTCTACCCAGAAGTACCCCATACTCATGCAACGCACGCCTTACAGCTGCAGGCCATATGGAGCAGATAGTTATCCCAGCAGGCTCGGGCCTAATGCGAACCTGATGAAGGAGAAATACATTTTCGTTTACCAGGATGTACGTGGCCGTTATATGAGCGAAGGCAAGTTTGAAGAAATGACACCTGCAAAAGATGTAAAAAAATCCAATGCAGATGTGGATGAAAGTTCAGATACCTATGATACTGTTGACTGGCTCGTAAAGAACCTCAAAACAAATGGCCGTGTGGGCATTTCAGGAGTTTCTTATCCCGGTTTTTATGCAACGGCGGCTTTACCCAATGCGCATCCTGCTATTAAAGCCGTTTCTCCGCAAGCACCGGTAACGGATGAATTTATGGGTGATGATGCCAATCATAACGGTGCTTTCTACCTGCTCGACAATTTTGACTTTGATAATAATTTTGATGGCGAACATCCAGGCCCGCAGAAATCATATAAAAGTGTTTTCTCCAACAATATTAAAGATGCATACAAGTTCTTTTTGGAACTTGGCCCTAACAAGAACAGCAACAATTCAGAATATTATAATAACAAGAGCAAGATCTGGAATGAATACTTGGAACACAATACCTATGATTCTTATTGGAAAGCACGAAACATCCGTACTCATTTAACGAATATCAAACCTGCTGTATTGGTGGTGGGCGGTTTGTTTGATGCGGAAGATATGTTTGGTGCATTGAGAACGTATGAGGCTATTGAAAAGCAAAATCCTGTCAACAAGAATTATCTCGTGATGGGCCCCTGGACGCATGGTGCTTGGGCGCGCCCGGGATGGACAAGCTTTGGCCCGTATAATTTTGGAAGTAATACCAGCCAGTATTTTGAAGATGAGATAGAAACAAAGTTTTTTAATTTTTATTTGAAGGATAAAGGCACACTCACATTACCCGAAGCTACCATTTTTGAAACAGGTTCCAATTCCTGGAAGACCTATCCGGCCTGGCCGCCAAAGAATGCCAGTCCTGTTAGTTATTATTTGGGCAAAGAGAAAAAATTATCCACTGCCGCATCTAAAGACAACAGCTTTGATGAATATGTCAGCGATCCGGCCAACCCTGTTCATTATACTCCCGGTACACGTAGTGGCAGGAATAATCTCTACATGGTAGAAGATCAAAAATTTGCAAGTGCAAGAGCTGATGTATTGAGTTTTACTTCAGATGCATTGGATAATGATCTCTCGCTTGCCGGTGAAGTGTTTGCCGATCTGGATGTTTCTCTTACTGGCACTGATGCTGATTTTATTGTAAAGCTGATTGATGTCCTCCCCGATTCATTGAAACCCTGTGACGGTGCTGAGAGGTTAGTTCGTGCCGAAGTAATGCGTGGCAAATTCCGTAACAGTTTTGAAAAGCCCGAAGCATTTGTACCCGGTAAACCAACACATGTAAAGCTGCAGCTGAATGATGTATCGCATCAATTCAAAAAGGGCCACCGCATCATGGTGCAGGTGCAGAGTAGCTGGTTTCCGTTGGTGGACAGGAATCCGCAGAAGTTTGTGAATATTTCAATAGCCGGTGCAGATGATTTCCAGAAAGAAACGATACGTGTTTACCATGATTCGAAGATTGTGTTGCCGGTGGTGAAATGATTGAAGTTGCCACAGAGACACAGAAACACAGAAATATTTTGTAGGCTCTGTATTTTCTCTGTGTTTCTGTGGCAAATAATACTGCTATAACTTCACGCTATGAAAAAACATCTCACCCTCCTCTCCTTTTTATTCCTCGGCCTTGCCCAGGCACAGGATATCTCCATCATTCCAAAACCCGCTTCTGTTGAACCACAGAAAGGAGTATTCACCCTCTCTGCTTCCACCAAAATTATACTGGAAGGTTCGGGTACTGAAAAAAGTGCAGCCTTCTTCAATTCCTACCTGAAAAAATTCTATGGGTTTCAATTGCCTGTTGTAAAAATAAAAAGCAGTGAAAAAAATGCCATTGTATTGAATTATGACAGGATAGATCATACTGTTCCCGGCGCTTATACAATGACGGTTGATAATAATAAAATTTATATCGGTGGTGATAATGCAGAAGGTGTTTTTTACGGTATTCAATCGTTGATACAATTACTGCCATTAGAAAAGAAAACATCACTTGATATTCCGCAGGTAAAGATCATCGACTCAGCCAGGTTTGCCTACCGTGGCATGCACCTGGATTGCGGCCGCCATTTCTTTGACGTGGCGTTTGTAAAAAAATATATCGACTTCATTGCAATGTACAAAATGAATACTTTTCACTGGCATCTTACAGAAGACCAGGGCTGGCGTATTGAAATAAAAAAATATCCTAAACTCACGTCCGTAGGCGCTTACAGGAATGGTACTATCATTGGCCGTTATCCCGGTAAAGGAAATGATAACCAGAAATACGGTGGTTTTTATACGCAGGAACAGGTGAAAGAGATCGTGAAATACGCTGCCGACAGGTATATCACCGTCATTCCCGAAATAGAAATGCCGGGGCATTCTTCTGCAGCCATCGCGGCTTACCCTGAGTTAAGTTGTTTTCCCGATGAACCCACTTTTAAAGGCGGTACCGGTAAACAGGTACAACAAACCTGGGGTGTATTTGAAGATGTATTTTGTCCCAGTGATTTTACTTTTAAGTTTTTAGAAAATGTATTGGATGAAGTAATACAGTTATTTCCGTCCAAATACATTCATATTGGCGGCGATGAATGTCCCAAGGAATCCTGGAAACGCTCTGCTTTCTGTCAGCAGTTAATTAAAGAAAAAGGCTTGAAAGATGAACATGCTTTGCAGAGTTATTTTATTGGCCGCATAGAAAAATATTTAAACAGCAAAGGCAGGCAGATCATTGGCTGGGATGAGATCCTTGAAGGCGGGTTAGCGCCCAATGCATCTGTGATGAGTTGGCGCGGAGAACAAGGTGGCATTGATGCAGCCAAACAAAAACACAAAGTGATCATGACACCGGGTGGCTGGTGCTATTTTGATCATTCACAAACAAAAAATGAAGATTCAGTAACCATAGGCGGATACCTGCCTATTGAAAAAGTGTATAGTTATGAACCGCTTCCCAAAGAGTTAAATGCTGAAGAAGCAAAATATGTTTTGGGAGCGCAAGCCAATGTATGGACCGAATACATGGGCAATACAAATAAGATAGAATATATGATCTTCCCACGCATCAGCGCTTTAAGTGAAGTGTTGTGGTCTTCTAAAGAACGCAACTGGGATGGTTTTGAAAAGCGTTTAATGAATGAGTACAAAAGGTACGACTGGTGGAAAGTGAATTACAGCAAGGCGTTCTTTGACCTGAAAGCATCTATCCTTCCCACAGAAAACAATAGCGGCGTGTATTATTCGCTGGAATCAAAATATAAAGATGGAAAGATCGAATTACTTACAAAACAAAGTCCGCCTCTATATCCATACAAGGGGCCAATATTGGTCACCAGTTCAGATAAATTTTTAGCAAATTTGACCGATAATAACAATGATGTATTGAGTTCTGTGATACAATCTTTTTCTTTCAACAAAGCCACTGGCAAAAAAATCAAGCTAACCACTCAGCCTTCACCTACCTATCCCGGTAATGGCGGTGCATTTGGATTGGTGAATGGAGCAAGTGCAGGTGATAAAGGCGTTAACTCCGCCGAATGGTTAGGGTGGAATGGAAAAGATATGGAAGCTGTGATCGATCTGGGTAAAATGCAACTGATAAAAAAAGTTTCTACAAATGTGTTAATACAAGAAAATTCATGGATATATGCCCCTGCTTCGATGGAGGTATTAGTCTCAGAAGATGGAAATCAATTTACACAGGTATCTTTTCTGGACCCAATAACTATGCCTGTGGGAACAGGTGGGCTTTCCATTTTCATTGCATCCTTTACACCCGCGGAAACAAGATTTGTAAAACTTGTGTTGAAGAATTATGGAAAAATACCCTCAGGTAAACCCGGGGCGGGAAACCCTGCCTGGCTGTTTGTGGATGAGATCAGTGTGGATTAATGCACTTGTTTTATCCGAAAGCTGTATCGCAAAGGTCGCAAAGAACCGCGATGGACGCAAGGAAAATAGACGTTTATGATAATAATCTTTGCGTTCTTTGCGAAAATCTTAGCGCTCCTTGCGTTACAAAAAAATATTCCTAAAATAAGGATATCATAAATATAAAATCGAGCTTCAAGTTGGTTGATTTTAACCGCTGACAAGCCTTATTTGAGTGGTTTTTAGAATTTTACTATTAATTAACCGCAAATTGTTGCAATAATTGTATCTTTATGCCGCAAAAAAACGCAATAATGCCTTCCCATAAAATAGACCTCTCAGATAGTTTTGAAAAGATCCCCGTCAAAATTTTCCCGACTCCAAAGGATGGTTCCCGTTTTGTTGCAGAGCAAATAGCCACACTTATCAAAGAGAAACAAAAGAAAGGTGAGAAATGTATTTTGGGATTAGCTACCGGTTCCACCCCTATCAGTTTGTACGAAGAATTGGTTCGGATGCATAAAGAGGACGGCTTGAGTTTTAAGAATGTCATCAGTTTTAACCTCGACGAATATTACCCACTTGAAAAAGAGGCTTTGCAGAGTTACTGGAGTTTTATGCATCGTCATTTATTCAATCATATTGATATTGACCCTTCCAATATTCATATGCCCAATGGTGAATTGCCAAAAGATGATATAAAAAAACATTGCCAGGAATATGATCAATTGATAGATTCGGTGGGTGGCATTGACCTGCAGGTGTTGGGCATAGGCAACAACGGACATATTGGTTTCAATGAACCCGGCAGCAGTATCTTTTCCAAAACACGTTTAACTTCCCTTGATAATACCACGCGTATCGCTAACGCATACGAGTTTCAGAATATTTCACAAGTGCCAAGAATGGCCATCACTATGGGTATTGGCACTATCCTCAAAGCAAAAAAAATATTGCTGATGGCATGGGGAATGAAAGCCCCTATCGTTGCTAAAAGTGTTGAAGGGAATGTAACAGAACAGGTGCCTGCCAGTATTTTACAACAACATAATGATTGTTTGTTTGTGGTGGATGATGTTGCAGCGGGTGAATTAACTAGAATAAAATCGCCCTGGCTTACCGGCGAATGTGAGTGGACCCCAAAGATGATCAAACGCGCGGTTGTGCAAATGGCTTTAAAAACAAATAAGCCGGTTCTTAGTTTAACCATTCATGATTATAATGAGAATGGCCTTGCAGATTTCATTGTTGAAAAAGGGGAAGCTTACGAGATCAACCTGCAGGTTTTTTATATGCTGCGCGATAGTATCACTGGATGGCCGGGTGGAAAACCAGGTGCTGTAATACCGGCGCATCCTGAAAGAAGTGAACCACATCCAAAACGTTGTATCATCTTCTCCCCTCACCCCGACGATGATATTATCAGCATGGGCGGCACTTTCATGCGCCTGCACGACCAGGGCCACGATGTTCATATTGCATATCAAACTAGTGGCAATATTGCTGTAACGGATGAGTTTGTAACACGCTTCATGGATTTTGCTGTTGGATTTGAAGAACAGTTTGGAATTGATAATCACAAAAGCCGTGAAGTATTAGCTGATGCTGGGCGTTTTCTTTCCAACAAAAAAAAGAACCAGGTAGATCCTGCAGAAATAAGGTCCATCAAAGGTTTGATCAGGCGATGTGAAGCAAAAGCCACTTGCAGGTATGTGGGTTTGACAGATGATAAATGCCATTTTATGAATCTTCCTTTTTATGAAACAGGTATGGTAGAGAAAAAGCCAATGAGCGAGGAAGATATACAGATCACGATGAAGCTATTACGTGAGATCAAGCCACAGCAGGTGTTTTGCGCAGGTGACCTTGCCGATCCGCACGGAACACATAAAGTTTGCCTTGATATTGTATATGAAAGCATGAAGAGGCTGAAAGCAGCAGGCGAATCATGGGTGAAAGATTGCTGGGTATGGTTATATAAAGGTGCGTGGCAGGAATGGGATATTGCAGATATTGAAATGGCCATACCTATGAGCCCCGACCAGGTAATGAAAAAACGTTTTGGAATATTCATTCATCAATCACAGAAAGATATGGTTCCATTCCAGGGAAGCGATAGCCGCGAATTCTGGCAGCGCGCCGAGGACAGGAATGCACATACTGCCAATCTTTATGCAGTACTCGGATTAACAAGATATGCAGCCATGGAAGCATTTGTGAGATGGCATTATTAGTATAGATTTGCCGCGGTTTAATGAAAAAGAATATGCCTGGTGAAATGAAAACTTATTCTGCTTCATGGAAAGAATCCTGGCAGAACCTCCGATTCAGAAAATTGATTATAACGGGTGTAGTGCTGTTAATTGCACTTCTGATCTCTTTCCCTTTTTTCTTTCAGCTCATTGAAAAAAGAAAATGCTTCCAGTTAAATGATCCTCTGTTGAGCATGATCACTGCTCATGACCTATCGGTTGTTACTTTCATTCTTATCTGGTCGGGCTCATTACTCATGCTCATCCGTTGTATCAAAGACGCGTCGGTATTCGTGTTGTTTCTATGGGGTTTTATATTGTTATACCTGTTCCGTATCGTAACCATCAGTTGCGTACCACTGGATGCTCCGCTACATTTAATTCCGCTGAAAGACCCACTGAGCAATACTTTCTACGGAAGTGGCTTTATTACAAAGGACCTGTTTTTTTCAGGGCATGTAGCCAGCCAGTTTTTAATTTTTTTGTGTATAAAGGGAAAAAAGTATAAGATCTTCTGCCTCTCAGTAACAATTGCTGTGGCTATCCTGGTGTTAATACAACATGTACATTATACGATAGATGTGCTAGCCGCGCCGCTTTTTACTTACTTAGTTTATCTTCTATCGAAAAGAATGGTTAGCAATGTTTGATGTAAGATGTACGATGTATTTGATCTCTTAACGTAAACCCCACATCTAACATCCCACATCGTAAATCGTACATCAGAAAGCTTCCCCCAGCTGTAAGTATATCCCACTATTATCTCCTTTTCCAACCCCATAATCAAGCCGCAGGTTTAATTTTTCCGTTTTATTCAGTGCGAAACGTAATCCACCACCATAAGAATACTTAAGCCCATCCAAAGAAAAGTCAGAGGGTGTATGCCCCACATCACCCATATTTCCAAATACCACAGCGCCAAAACGTTTAAAAAGCGGGAACCTGTATTCTGCCTGGAAGATCAATTGTTGTTTATCGCGGTAGCGACCGTCGTAGTAGCCCCGCATGCTGGTAGAACCGCCAAAAGAAGCCAGGCTGCGCAGGGGAACGCTATCTCCCAGATTAATAAACCCATAAGCTTGCAAAGCCAGTACCTGTTTTTTGAAGGTCCGGATATATTTCCTCAAGTCTATTACTACATTGGTATAATCGTAGGCCGAGCCAAAAGCATTATCAAAGTGATTAAAATATACCTGCGCGAAATTCCCTTTATCTGGGGCAAAGGCATCATTCCGGTTATCGTATGTAAAACTCAGCCCAAGACCTGCAATCTTATAAGGGCGGCGACCCACAATATTTTGCTGGTCAAACACACCTCCGGATTTATAGTTAACATCCATAACATTCTGAAATTCAAACAATAATCCTCCAAAAAAATTATGCCCGAGGCTCCGCAGCAAGTGTAGGTAGATATAGTATTGTTTGAAGGTATATGCCTCTTCTGCCGCATCGGGTGCATTTTTGCCCAATCCCCAGAATTTATCAGGGAAAGAGCTGTAGGATAGTTGCTCATTCAGGATATATTTCTCTTTGTGGAAATATTCGGCCCCATTAATACCCACTACCAGCTGCTTTTCTAGCGAATACAGGGCAAGTGATTGTATATTGGAAGTACGGCTGGTTGTGTCGTTTTTGGATAAATGAAAGGTAAATGAACCTGCTGCACCAAAAGAAAGGCTGGTTTCAATAGAATTGGCTATGACCGGAAACACCAGGATATGCTTTGTCTTTACCGCCCGTACAGAATCCGTCTGTGCTTTAAGTCTCGCAAATGGGGTACAGCAAATCCAAATAAGGCCTAAATAGGTATAAAAAGCAGTCCGTTTGACCATAAATCGCAAATTTATTCACTTATTCGCTTTTAGATGTAATTTTCATACAAAATATTCGTTTGTATAGTTTTCGTATTCGGCGTAACTTTACACTTTTCATAGTAACTTTTGTAATAATTTCTTAACATTACAGTTCAGAACATACCCATAACTGCATTCGAATGAAAAAATGGAACAGCAACTTTGAATTAGGTGATGGATTAACGCAGGAGCAATTGGAATTTTTTGACGAACACGGGGTGATCGTATTTCGCAATTTCATCGATCGTGAGAAGGTGGCTACCTATATCCAGGAATTACAGCGGCTCGAAAAAGAGTGGCTGGCAGAAGGCCGGGATAAAGTGAATGGTATCCCTTTGAAGTTCGGGAAAGATGAGAACGGCAACACAACTCTCCAACGCCTCTGTTTTAGTTCATTGTACAGCGCTCCCCTGCACGAGTTGGTGAATGAATCCCGCTTGCAGGCATTGATTGAATTCCTCGGACCTTATGAAGGCAGGATCGCAGAGAATGAGAAAGACGGGTTGGTGATCAATAATTATATCAACACACCCAACAGTACATTTACCCAGATGGGATGGCATACTGATAGCCCGAGGGATCTTTTCCTTGGACAAAAGATCATGCCTATGCTAAACGTAGGTGTGCATCTTGATACATGCCTGTTTGATAATGGCGGATTACGTGTAATGCCGGGCACGCATAAACAAAATGTTTTAAAACTCCTGTTTGGCAAGAAATATTTCATCGACAATAATGATGATGACAGGGAAGTTGGATTTGATATTTATGCAGGCGATCTTACTGTGCATGATGGCCGTTTATGGCACCGTGTAAAACAATCTCCTTTGTTTGGAGAAGCAAGCCGCCGCCGCGTAATGTATGTACCGATCATTACAGGTAAATACAAACCAAAGCACGAAAAGAGTAAAACTCCTTTCTACCATCGCTTTACATCAAAAGTGCATCACTAGACCCGCAACCCATACTAACAACTTGTCAAGGGTCAACAATTTGTTGGCCTTTTTCATTCAAATAAAAACAGAATGCCAACCGCATTGATCACAGGTGCCAGCAAAGGAATTGGAAAGGCCATTGCAGAAGAATTTGCCAAAAAACAAATCGACCTGTTACTGGTAGCAAGAAGCGCTGATCTTTTGAAAGAGACCGCCTCCCATCTCTCAGATAAATATGGTGTTGAAGCAAAATGGCTTGCCGCAGATCTTGCAAAGCTTGGCGCTGCACAACAGATATTTTCCTGGTGTAAAGAAAATAAAGAGCCCGTAAGCATTCTTGTGAACAATGCAGGTTATGGATTGAGTGGGCCTTTTGAAAAATATACAATAGCAGAGCATACCGAAATGATGCAGGTGAACATGAATGTTGTTGTGGAATTAACTTACCTGCTTTTACCAATGCTGCATGGACGTAATAAAGCTTATATCCTCAATATCTCCAGTGGTGCTGCTTACCAGGCGGTACCCGGGCTTACTATTTATGCAGCAACAAAATCTTTTCTTTTAAGTTTTAGCAGGGGATTGCGCTATGAACTGCGCAAGTCAAATATTTCTGTAACTGCTGTCTGCCCCGGCGCTACCGATACTGATTTTGCCAATCGTGCAAAAGTTACCGGCGCAAAAGCTAAGAAAGCTGCAGCACAATTTAACATGCAGCCTGCAGAAGTAGCAAGGCTTGCAGTAGAAGCTATGTTTGCTGAAAAAGCTGAATCAACTACTGGGTTCGTGAATAAGCTCGCCGTTTTCTTTGCCTGGCTCCTTCCCAAATCTGTTTTGGAAAAAGCGGCGGCGGGGATTTATGAGATTTGAGATACGGGATGAGGGATGAGGGATACGAGATATGGGATACGAGATGCGAGATATGGGATAGTTCCAAGTAAATATGGCAAGGCTCCGTTAGGAGCCCCCTGTCTGTAGCAAAATCAAGGACACGTTATTTAAGGCCCCATAGGAGCCTCCTATTTTAACGGGATGCGGGATATGAGATAGGAAGCATCTAAATCTTACATCGTAACCACCGGTCTTTTCATCATCTTCAACCCTTTTTCTTCATTCAGCATACGATAATTTACAAGACGATATTTTTTATCGTGAAGCAGTAATTGGAATTTTGGTGAGATAAGGCCATTGAATTCAGCATTGCGGTGCTTGCTCATTTCTTTTGGACCAAAGGGGTTGGCATCTTCCATAGCACTCATTTCAGGCGTATCAAGTCCTACATGAATTACAAACAATTTTGTCTCTCCGGGTTTCACGGTTTTAAGTTTTAGCAGCATGGTATCCGGTTTATTGGCAGGCGAAGCAAAATACCAGCCATCTACGTCTTCTTCGTTATAATAGCGTGAGATAGTGAGCTTATATTCTGCCGCAAGTTTTTCAACGATCGCTCTTGTTTCCAATGTTTGTACTGCTGCGCTCATGTGGTAGTCGAGGTAATCGATCTTCAATCCTGCATGCAATGCTTTTTCGATCTGTGCTCTCAATTCTGTTTCGATCTCGCTCAGTTTTGGATTATTACCAAAAAGTAAACTTCGTGAAGGAAAGAAATATCCAACTGAATCCACCAATGTAGGAACAGTACGTGCGCCCGATACTGGTCCCCAGCGGTATTGCTTCCATTCAGAATTCAGCGTAAGATGTATGCCAACAGAAACATTGGGATATTTCTTTAGAAGTTCAACTGCTTCAGAAAACCAGGGACAGGGAACCATCACAGACATTGAAACAGGAATACCCGTCTTTAATACCCTTTCGACTGCCAGGTTCACGGAATGGCACATGCCAATATCGTCACAGCGAATAAGGATGGGGATTGGTTTATTATTCTGTGCAAATACTGATGTAGAAAGCAGGATGATTAGTATGAGTAAGTATTTCATGATAAGGTATTATAGCCTGTGATGGTTGCTGAATGAAGTTACAAATTGATCGCTGAAAATGGTTCAAAACCTCTTTTGAAGATTGCCTTTTTGAGGCTATATTTGCAGCCCAAAGAAAAATTGGCCCTGTAGCTCAATCCGCCCAGGCGGAAGTATCTGACTACGGATCAAAATTTTTGGATTTTTATTTTATTGGCCCTGTAGCTCAACTGAATAGAGTATCTGACTACGGATCAGAAGGTTCAAGGTTTGAATCCTTGCAGGGTCACAAAAGCATAGCCTCCTCATTAAAAGGAGGCTTTTTTATGTATTATGCCTATGTTCTGAAATCTGAAGTCAATGGATGCTTTTATAAAGGGTCTACTCAAAATATTGAAATAAGAATTGTTCAGCATAATGCTGGGTTAGTTTCTTACACGAAAAGATATCTCCCGTGGAGGCTAGTTTATTTTGAAGTTTTCGAATTCAGGTCAGAAGCTATGGCAAGAGAAAAATTCTTTAAAACAGGAAAGGGCCGGAATTTTTAAAAGAAAAAATATCCCTGTAGCTCAATCCGCCTAGGCGGAAGTATCTGACTACGGATCAGAAGGTTCAAGGTTTGAATCCTTGCAGGGTCACAATTAAAAAGCCTCACAAAATGTGGGGCCTTTTTAATTTCAGTCATTCTGACCGCATATCATTTTTCCCTATCTTGAACACCATTTCATCATTGCATATATCAATCACTATGAGAAAAAAAATACTGATCGCAACATTCGCGGTTTGCACACTTTGTACGCATGCTCAACAGCCAAAAACATTAACGGCAAAAGATTATGAACGCGCCGAAAGCTTCATGAGCTATAATACCGAACCATTTATAGACCATAACGGCGTAAGGCCCAATTGGCTGGCCGGTGATAAATTCTGGTACTCCGTAACCACCAATGGAGTTACAGAATTTATGATGGTCGATCCTGCTAA
>CAISDV010000175.1 GCA_903884185.1 uncultured Chitinophagaceae bacterium
ACAATAAAAACTACAAAGGGCTTAGACGAGGTGGCCTCTATTACGGTGCTTTTATATGGGTCTTTGGCAAAAACGGGAAAAGGCCATGGAACCGACCTGGCGGTGATGATGGGATTATGCGGAGAAGAACCTGTAACGATAGATGTTAATTCGATAACCCCCAAGATCAATGCCATCAATGATTCTAAACAATTGAACTTGGATGGGCTCGTATCGATCCAATTCGATCCGCAAATAGATATTCAGTTCCTTTTTAATGAATCATTACCCTTTCATCCCAATGCACTTTCATTTTTGACCGAACTGAAGAATGGCGATACCCTCAGCGAAACTTTTTATTCCATTGGTGGAGGATTTGTTGTGAAAGAAGGAGAGAAGAACGATAAAAATCCTGTCGAGCTTCCTTTCCCTATCAATACATCTGATGAGTTATTGCATTGGTGTATGAAAACAGGGTTAAGCATCAGTGAAGTAGTGATGGAAAATGAAAGTGCCTGGAGAAGTGAAGTAGAAACTAAAAAAGGTGTTCTAAGAATATGGCATACCATGCGTGATTGTATCTATCGCGGTTGCCATGCAAAAGGAGAATTGCCCGGTGGACTGCACGTAAGGCGCCGCGCATTTGACCTGAATAAAAGATTGGCTGCAGGTAAATCATACGATAACCAGGAAGAATGGCTTGCCATCATGAAAGAAGGCGGAAATAATTTTCAATACATACTGGATTGGGTAAGTTGCTTTGCTTTGGCAGTGAATGAAGAGAATGCTTCTTTTGGCCGAGTGGTTACAGCACCCACCAATGGAGCAGCCGGTGTAATACCAGCTGTGTTGCAATACTATATTGCATTTTGTAATGGAAATACAGATGAGAAGATCATCCGTTTCCTGCTTACTGCCGCTGAGATCGGGAGTATTTTTAAAAAAGGTGCAACCATTTCGGCAGCTATGGGTGGCTGCCAGGCCGAGATAGGTGTATCATCTGCCATGGCTGCTGCTGCACTCACTGAAAATATGGGTGGCACGCAAAGACAAGTATTGATGGCCGCTGAAATTGCGATGGAACATCATTTGGGTATGACCTGCGATCCTATTGGCGGACTGGTACAGATACCTTGTATAGAAAGAAATACCATGGGTGCCATCAAAGCTATCACAGCCTCACAACTGGCATTACAGAGCTCGCCAGATTATGCAAAAGTGAGTTTGGATAAAGTGATAAAAACCATGTGGGATACGGCTTTGGATATGAACAGTAAGTATAAAGAAACTGCTGATGGGGGATTGGCAGTACATATACCCATCAGTCTAAGCGAGTGCTGACGGGCTTTGAGAGTGGATCAGTTTTGAGCGTACTGTTATCAGCTATCTCTTTTAAAAGTAAATTGCATTCATTCATCAGCCCCGCATTCATCGTTTTGGAAAAATGATATTTTTCTTTAAGCAATCCATCAAATTTTAATGCAAAGTCATATACCGCCAGCAGTTTCTTGTATGCTTCATTGATAGGTAAGCTGGTTTCCTGCATTTGTTTGTTCAGCAGCGTCCCTTCAGCAACATACCTCAACCTCTTTTTCTCAAGCGTACCTTTTATCGCCAATATCTTACGATAATCTTCATTAAGGAACCTTCTTTTTTCTTTTAAATTAGAGAGGTCAATATCTCTTGATTGTTTCTGTTCGAGATAAGAATAGTTGGGTGGTGGGCGTGTTCTTGTAGTACTGGGATTGGTAGTCGTGACATTGGATGCGAGCATACCCTGTATCATTTTATCCGATTCGTGTAAATTTTCAAAGGCCTTATCCAATATCTCTGTTTCTTTTTTATTCTCCTGGTAGGCTTTCTTTAAACTATCCACTTCTGCATAATAGATGGCTACCTTGGCATTATACTCTGTAATATTTACTGTCAGGTCTTTTCTCCTTTCCTGAACCAGTGTAGCGCTTTGTTTGGCATTCTGTAAAGCGCTGGAAGTTGATTTTATTGCATTCAGAAAACAGGCATCGTCTTTGCAATTTTCAAGGTCAGATAAACTCAGTGTATAAGAGGCAGATTGCAGAGTCAGGTCCTGGGCGTAATTCTTTGTGGGTAACGACAAAACTATGGCAAGAAAGATAGTTGTCTTTTTAAGCAGGGAGATTGGCCTGTTATCGTAAATACGTTTTAGCATATACTTCTACAGACAATTAAGATACGGAATTTAATGCACAAGGGTTGGTTCAAAAGTTTCCATAGCTTCAAAATGTTAGTTAGAATCCCAACCTTTTGAACTTAATTCAACAAAGGATTCACCTCGATCTCTTTAATATTCACATCCGTATAATCCCTCACTTCATTGTACAAAGTATCCCTTTCAACGGGTTGCCTTTTTACCTGTTTGATGAGTGTCACCAACTGTGCGGTATTCATAGCGGGAGTTTGTTCCTCGCTGCCGGCCATAGCATATATTTTTGTAGAATCGTCGATGGTTCCGTCAATATCATTCACGCCAAATGATAAGCTCAATTGTGCATTCTGCCTGCCCAGCATTGGCCAGTAAGCCTTGATGTGAGGGAAATTATCCATATACAACCTCGCTACGGCATACATCTTCATGTCTTCTACTACAGATGATTCAGGAATATAGCTCATATCATTATCCTTATTCCTGAATTTTAATGGAATGAATGTATTGAAGCCGCCTGTTTGATCCTGCAACTGCCTTAACCTTTCCATATGATCGATGCGGTGTTCATATTTTTCAATATGCCCGTATAGCATGGTGGCATTGGAATGCATACCCAGTTCATGTGCTGCTTTATGAATGTGCAACCATCCTTCTGCATCTACTTTATCCTCGCAGATCTGTTTGCGGATATCGGGGTGGAATATTTCTGCACCACCACCTGGTAAAGAATCCAGGCCTGCTTCATGCGCAAGCCTCATACCTTCTTCCACAGTTACTTTGGCCTTTTTAAACATATAATCCAATTCCACCGGTGTAAATGCTTTGATATGTAAGCCGGGACGATGTGCTTTGATCGCTTTCATCAAGTCGATAAAGAAAGCCATATTCATTTTAGGATGAACGCCACCTACAATATGCACTTCGGTCACATGCTTGCCGTCATAACTTTTTATTATGTGCATCATCTGGTCTATGCTCAGTTCCCAGCCTTCATCACGGTGGGCGTATAATCTTGAGTAAGAGCAAAACTTGCAACTGAACACGCAGACATTAGTTGGTTCAATATGAAAGTTGCGGTTGAAATAAGTTTTATCACCATGTTTTCTTTCACGTACCATATTGGCCATAGCGCCCAGCCAGGAAAGGGAACCTTTCTCAAAAAGAGTTACGCCATCTTCAAAAGAAATGCGTTCGCCATTCAGTATTTTTTTGCCAATGGCATTGAGTTGTGCATCGGAAGTATTGACAAGAATATTATGCGTGGCAGGAACAACAGAAGGCATATTTTTTAATTGAGGAGGCAAAGTTACTTGCTTATTCTCAATTAATGCTTTACCACAACCATGTCTTCAGGATTGTGCTTGTACCTGAAGAAGATCGGGAAAAGAATGCCTAATACCAATGCATACGCAGCAAAGGAGAACCAGATGCTATGCCAGTCCTTCACTCCATTCACTGTAAAATGATCTATCACACGGCCGCTGATAAAATTACCCAGGTAAGCGCCAATACCATTGGTCATTAGCATAAACAATCCCTGTGCGCTGGCCCTGATCTTGATATCGGCTTCTTTTTCAACAAACAAAGAACCTGATATATTAAAGAAGTCGAATGCCATACCATAAATGACCATTGAAAGAAGGAGTAACCAAAGTCCGTCGCCGGGATTCCCAATACCAAATAAACCAAAACGGAAGACCCATGCAAAAATGCTCATCAGCATTACCTGCTTGATACCAAATTTTCTTAAAAAGAATGGAATGGTGAGGATGAACAGTGTTTCAGATATCTGTGAAATAGATATCAATACATTGGAATGCTTTACGCCAAATGCATCCGGGTAAGTGGTTTTAAAATCATCCAGGAAAGCTGAACCGTAAGTATTTGTGATTTGCAAAGCAGCACCCAAAAGAAGGGCAAAGGTAAAAAATATCAGCATCTTCTTTCTTCTGAACAATACAAAAGCATCCAATCCTAAAGTAGAGACCAGGCTTCTCTTTTCTTTTGTTTTCACAGGCGGGCAAGCAGGCATGCTGAACGAATAAATTGCCATTAGTATTCCTGCACTTGCACTAATATAAAATTGTAAAGGGCTTTTATTCCAGCCACACATATCCACCATCCACATGGCAAAAATAAATCCAATGGTACCCCAGACGCGTATAGGCGGAAAGTCTTTGACGATATTAAATCCTTTTTTTTCGAGAATGGTGTACGATACGGTGCTGTTCAATCCAATGGTAGGCATGAAGACAAAAGCATTGAATAGCATGATATAGTAAAGCCCTGAATAATCAGTTACCGTGGATGCCCATATCAGTAACCCGGCTCCAATGAGATGGCAAATGCCTAATACCCGCTCTGCATTGATCCACCTGTCTGCCACAATACCGAACAACGCAGGCGTAATGATCGCAGCAAGTCCCATAGTGCCGTAGATGCTGCCTACCTGCCATCCCTGGAAATGCAATACATTAAACATATATCCACCAAAGGAGATCAGCCAGGACCCCCATACAAAAAATTCTAAAAAATTCATCAGGCTAAGGCGGAACTTGATATTCATTTTAGTTTGTTTTGGTGATGCAGGATTTAAATATAGAGAAAAATATGCGAGTTATTGAATGAAAGGGTAATACCCTG
Source organism: uncultured Chitinophagaceae bacterium (assembly GCA_903884185.1). Taxonomy (GTDB): domain Bacteria; phylum Bacteroidota; class Bacteroidia; order Chitinophagales; family Chitinophagaceae; genus CAISDV01. The sequence goes on from CAISDV010000175.1 coordinate 4,808, forward strand.
TTATTAATAGCCACAGAGGCACAGAAACACAGAAAAAAGCTTTTGGAACTGTGGCGTCTCTTGGTGTCTTTGTATTAAACTTTGTCCCGCATGTTGCGGGATGAAAAATTGCTATATTTTTATCGGGATTTAAAAAGTGCTTATGATCGCGGATAGTATTATTACCAGGACTAAAAGGTCAAACACCGAAAACTGTATGTTTTCTATATTGATCCCGTCCTGGAATAACCTGCCATACCTGCAAAATTGCATCAACAGCATCCGTAAAAATTCTTTTTATCCGCACCAGGTGATCGTTCATATCAATGAAGGAAACGACGGTAGTTTGGAATGGATAAAAGAACAGGCAGATGTTGACCACACTTATAGTTCCACAAATATTGGTATTTGTTATGCATTAAACCTGGCAAGAGGATTGGCAGATACAGATTATATCGTATACATGAACGACGATATGTATGCCTGCGCCAATTGGGATAAATATTTAATGGATGAGATCAATACCATCGGCCATCCATACTTTTTTCTTTCTTCCACCGCGATAGAACCTTTCCCCGGGAATAATTGCACGGTGTTTCAAAATTTCGGTAACGATATCCATTCTTTTAACGAAAAGAAGTTACTGGAAGAATATGCGCAGGTTCCTTTGCACGACTGGCAGGGAGCAACCTGGCCGCCCAATGTGGTGCATATTTCTGTATGGGATATGGTAGGAGGGTACAGTGTGGAATTTTCTCCCGGGTTTTATTCCGATCCGGATTTTTCTATGAAGCTGTGGCATGCAGGAATACGTTTGTTTAAAGGAGTGAGCAAGAGCAGGGCATATCATTTCGGATCAAAGTCGACCAAACGTATCAGGAAGAATAAAAATTATTACATCTTTTTAAAAAAATGGGGGATCACAGCAAGTACCCTCACAAAATATTATTTGCATAGGGGAGAAGTGTTTACGGGGCCATTGGTTGAAGAAAAAATACCAATGAGTGTAAGGATAAAAAAGCCGATCAGTCCGGCATAAGCTTCACGTGGGGCGCCGAAAGGATCAAAGCAGCAGTAAACCTCTGTTAAGAAAAGTAGTGAGGTACAACGAAGAGCTCTTAAGTTAGGATCAATCATCAGCGGCAGCACCATCGCTCAAACTCAAGCTAAATTCTCTAGTGCCGCTCACGAGGATAGTCTGTTCACAGCTGTTAAAAACAACGACTCGCTCTTGCAAAGTGTGAACTCAGCATTGCCTAACATTAACGATGAAAGTAATCGTAACAGAAGCGTACCGAGCAGTTACAGGAAAACTAGAGTGCAGCTAAGAAATCAACTAAACAACTAATTCCAGTCAAGCAATCATTAAGAAATGAACACGCAGAATCAGAGCTCAACTTTGAAGACTGAGATAATTTCTACTGATGAGT
>CAISDV010000176.1 GCA_903884185.1 uncultured Chitinophagaceae bacterium
ACATGGTGCAGATAGATTTTTATTGGGGGCTGATGTAAAAGGCGAAAAGATCGCTGTTAGCGGGTGGACTGAAACCACAGGCATTTCAATTTATGATTTGATAGAGAAATATTTTGGTCATGGGGTGAAGCAAGTGTTTTGTACAGACGTAAGCAAGGATGGCGCTATGCAGGGGCCTTCCACCGATCTGTATAAAACGATCATTGCTAAATTCCCAAGCTTGTTTTTTATTGCAAGTGGTGGTGTAGCAAATATGAACGACCTCCTTGAGTTGAAAAGTATCGGTTGTAAAGGCGCTATCGTTGGTAAAGCGATCTATGAAGGATTGATCTCATTGGAAGAGTTACAAAAGATAAATGAATGCTGACAAAACGCATCATACCATGTTTGGATATCAGGGATGGCCGCACCGTAAAAGGTGTGAACTTCGAAAATATCCGTGATGCAGGTGATCCTGTAGAACTGGGTGCATTCTATGCTGCACAGGGGGCAGATGAATTGGTATTCCTGGATATCACTGCCACGATCGAGAAAAGGAAAACATTGAGTGCGCTTGTCAATCGTATAGCACATCATATCAATATCCCTTTTACTGTGGGTGGTGGCGTGGCTTCTGTAGAAGACGCATCCATATTACTTCACAACGGCGCTGATAAAGTTTCAGTGAATACTGCCGCTGTAAAACGCCCCGCCTTGATCAATGAGCTGGCAAAAGAGTTCGGTAACCAATTCGTGGTACTGGCAATAGATGCCAAGAAGGAAGCTGATGGCGACTGGTATGTGTATGTGAATGGTGGCAGGGTGAAGACAGAGATCAAGTGTTTCGATTGGGCAAAACGGGCTGTGGAGGCAGGCGCGGGAGAAATATTGCTTACTTCTATGGATCATGATGGCACCAAACAGGGCTTTGCAATTGAGCTCACCAGGCTATTAAGTAAAAACCTGTCCGTACCAGTGATCGCAAGCGGCGGCGGCGGTACCATGCAGCATTTCGCTGATGTTTTTGGAGAAGGAATGGCTGATGCGGCCCTGGCAGCCAGTATTTTTCATTTTAAAGAGATCGGGATACCCGAATTAAAAAGATATTTGCAGGAGAAAAATATAAATGTCCGTCTTTAACAACGGGTAATAAAAACATGAAAATCGACTTTAAAAAATACAGTGATGGTTTAGTGCCTGCAGTGATACAGGACTATAACACCCATAAAGTACTGATGCTGGGTTTTATGAATGAAGAAGCTTTAAAGAAAACTGAAGAAACAGGTAAGGTTACTTTTTACAGTCGCACGAAACAACGTTTATGGACCAAAGGAGAGGAGAGTGGTAATTTTTTGGAGTTGAAGACAATGGCAGTTGACTGCGACCAGGATACTTTATTAATTAAGGTTCATCCATTGGGGCCGGTATGCCATACGGGTGCCGACACGTGCTGGAGTGAAAAAAATCACAGCGAAGATTTTCTGCTGTACCTCGAAGATATTATCAATCTCCGCCGTAAAGCCCCACCCGAAGAATCTTATGTTGCCAAACTGTTTTCAAAAGGGATCAATAAAATAGCCCAGAAAGTAGGGGAGGAAGCCGTGGAAATGGTGATCGAGGCCAAGGACGGCAATGATGAATTATTTTTGAATGAGTCTGCCGACCTGCTCTTCCATTATTTGGTTTTGCTTAACGCGAAAGGGCATAAATTGCAGGACGTAATTTCGATCCTTAAAAAACGACACTCTCAATAGTATGAAAAAGTTATTGTTTCTATGTTTTTTGCCGCTTGCAGCGCTGGCACAGAAGACGGAAGGATATTCTATTAAAGGAAATATCAAAGGTCTCAAAGACAGTACCCTGGTCTTTCTTCTCAATGGCACCAATGGCAACTCCATTGCACAGGATTATGCTATCAATGGGCAGTTTTCATTAAGTGGCAAAATGGAAGAGGCAAACCTCTACCAGCTAAATTTTATCGGCTATAAAGAAACAATGAACCTGTTCCTTGCCAATGATCATCTTACTATCACAGGTGATGCCTCTAAAATGAAATCTGTTACTGCTACCGGCGCTCCGCTTCAAAATGAGTATAATGTTTTTATGCAGGGTTTTGATCCTTTTAATCAAAAGCTCACGCAATTGGTAGCAAAGATCAATACAGAAAAACAGGGCAAGAAAAGAGATAGCCTGATCGCCTTGTTTACTGCACAGAAAAAAGGGCTTGCACAGTTTGTGGTGAAATTTACAAAAGATCATTCTGCTTCGCCGATCAGCTCTTTTGTGTTATATGCCGTGAGCTCTGTATTTGATGGGGCTTCTGATCTGGAAAAATATTATAACCAATTGCAGCCAGGTGGGAAGTCAGGTTTTTTTGGGCGTGCTATCGTTAGCACTGTAGAAAATGCCAAAAGGGCTAAAGCTGAAGCAGAGATCAGCGCAAGCATTGGTGCTGTAGGAACCCAGGCGCTTGAATTTACGCAGAATGATACAGCTAACCACCCCGTATCCTTATCATCTTTCAGGGGAAAATATGTATTGGTTGATTTTTGGGCCAGTTGGTGCGGGCCCTGCAGGCAGGAAAATCCCAATGTATTGGCTGCATATAATACATACAAGAATAAAAATTTTACCATTTTGGGCGTGTCGCTAGACCAGCAGAAAGACAACTGGGTAAAAGCCATTGCTGCCGATAACCTGAGCTGGACACATGTTAGCGATCTTCAATACTGGAACAATGCCGTTGCCAAACTCTATCATATAGAAAGTATTCCAACAAACATGCTCATTGACCCCACTGGCAAAGTGATTGGCCGCAATCTTCGAGGCCCGGATTTGCAGGCGAAGTTGAAGGAGTTGTTGAAGTAATCTTTCCGCTCGTCATTTCGAATCCCCGTAAACGATACATATTTTTTTGGCGTAACATGATACGGGGGTGAGAAATCTCTACGGCATCATGATGACGTTAAGATTTCTCACCCCTCAATAATATTTGGTAACCGGTATCATGTTTATTCATTCGGGGTTTGAAATGACGGCACAAACAAAATTCTTTAGCTGCAATACTTCCAACAGTACAAGCGAGCGTGGCAAGGAAAGCCTCATAGTAGTACTATCGCCTGGCAAAAAAACTCACCCCATAAAAAAACCGCCTCAATATTCCTGAGACGGTTTTTTCTTTTGATACTTATTTAAACCCTGTTAATTGAAAAGGTACTTGATCCCGAACTGCATCTGCCAGCGGGAGAAGATACCCGTGTTATTTGAATAGCTGTTAACCAAAGGCACCTGGTTAGTTGCATCAAGGTAAGGGAATGAGAAGGAAGGTGTTTTTCCATCTGCTGCCATACCTTCAAATGTAAGTGGTGTAGAAGTGGTCTGCTGTTTAGCTACACCCCAGTTCCTGTTAAGTAGGTTACCTGCATTGATGATATCAAGCGTCAGGCGTAATGTATGTTTGTCCTGCTCTTTTCCATTCTTGGTAAAGAAATAGATATCCTGGGTAATGTTCAGGTCAAGATGCTGGAAGAAAGGGAAGATCACTGCATTTGCCTGTGCGTATTCTCCGCGGTGGAATGACAGGTAGTGGTCCTGGTTGATAAAGTTGTTCAGTTGGGTCCAAGTCTGTGATGCAGACCTTGGATCTGTACTGGCACCTGTACCTAAACCGCCCGAACCTACTTTTACAAGGTTGATCTCGTTTGCATTCCTTGGAATATAGATCAGGTCATTACCGCTGTTACCATCACCATTGAGATCATTACCATATTTGTAAGATCCAACACCTGCTGGCGCTGCTTCAAAAATGGCGCCTATTGATGTAGCAAAGTGTTTACCGTAATCAACTTTGTAAGAAGCAAAAGCGATCACACGGTGTGGCTGGTAGAAATCAGAGTACGACAGGTTAGGGCCGTTAGGATCCCTATTGTCAACTGCCCTGCCGCTCCAAAGTGTAGATGCTGTGCTTCCACCTGTTGCGATGTTCTTGCTTTCGCTGTATGTGTATGCAGCGCTAAGAGACAAGCGACGGAAATTTTTCTGGATCCTGGCTGTTAATGTATAAGCATAACCCTGTGAATTGTTGTTCATCAAAATAGCAGAGCTAAGTGTTGGGTTTGCCTGTGTAGTTCCAAAATAGTACTTGTTACTTGTGTTGGCCGCGGTAGTTAATGAAGTGGTGTACCTCATCCTGTTATCTGCACCAGACATGGCATAACCATTTGTTTCATTCAGGTTAACATTGGAATAATATACCGCATTGATATCTTTTGAATACGAAGCCTCGAGGGTCAGTACCCAGTCGTTCTTCAATTTCTTATCAATCGCCAAACTTGTTTTTAATACTGTTGGGTATTTGAAATCCGGGCCTGTAACTGCCGCTCCATAACTGGTAGCGCTTTGTGTTGATGTAGGAGGCGTTGTAACCACACCTGTTGGTGGCGTTTTCACTGCATCAGAAGTAAGTGGTACATTGGTAAAGTTGTTACTTGCTATCAACACACCATTATTACCACCCTGGTTAGCTAACCATACAAATGGAGGAGGGCCTGAGAAATAACCCATACCACCTCTTACCTGTAAACTCCTGTCGCCATTTACATCCCAGTTAAATCCAAGTCTTGGAGATAACAATACTGCATTGCCTGGAGCCTTACCAATGTTGTAGGTAGCACCGCCTTTAAATTGTAATGCATCAAAATAAGGATTGTCAAGGAAGAGCTGGCTGTAGATCGTCATGTCGAAACGAAGTCCATATACCAAAGTGAATTTCTTGGATGCACGCCATTTATCCTGTGCAAAGAAACCTAACTCAGTAGAACCTGCATAGTAGAAAGGAAATGCACCACCAGGAATGTTAGACCATCCTTGATAATACCTGTCAACTGCTGCGCCACCATTTGCTGCAGTATAGAATGCCTGCAGTGAAGGGAATTGATAGCCGCCTGCAAAATTCGGTACAAAGGCATCTGCATATTTTCTGTAATAATCCTGTGTTCCCAGTGTTATTTCATGTGCGCCCTTATACAAAGTAGCAACATCAGAAATTTGGAACACATCTGTATTGATCAGGTTATTATAAGTAAAAGTTTCATACCCGAAAGAAGTGTAGATCTGGCTTCCGAAAGTATTACCTGTACCATTCATGATGTCTATCATAGGTAAGGTAGTTCCTGGTACACCTGGTGCACGCGGGTCTCTTTCGATAGTATAACCAGTCTGGAATTTATTGGAGAAACTTTTGCTGAACCTTGTATTCAACTCAAGAATGAAGATGTCGAAATTATTGTTCTGTACATATTTACTTCCGCTGAATGGAAGCCCATATGTGTAACTCTGTGCAGCCGGCCCTGTTACAAATCCACTGCCCGACCTGCTGGTACTCTGAGGATTTTCTGAGAACGACCTCATGTAGTTATACTTGAAAGTAAGTGTGCTCTTGCTGCCTATGTTCCAGTCGATCTTTGCAGTTAATTTTTTACTTGTTGTAGCAAAGGAATATCCCTGGTAAGATCCTGGATCGTAGTTGAATTTAGATTTCAGGAATGCAGCTAAAGCATTCAATGTATCGGCATTAGCCTGTGAAATACTACCTGCGCTTGGCGCTGAAGAAGCAGTGCTGGCCACTACTGTATAGGCTGGCGCTGTTTGATTCACTTCTTCATAACTGCCATAGAAGAATAATTTATTTTTGATCAAAGCACCACCCAGTGAAGCACCCCTGATATAAAAACTAAATGGCGATTGTGCTACCTGTGTATTTTCTGCATAGTATCCCTGTGTGCCGGGACCTTTTACATAAGTATACACGGAACCGCTCATTTTATTGGTACCGCTTTTGGTTACGGAGTTGATTCCCGCGCCGGTAAAACCACCTTGTCTTACGTCATACGGTGAAATGTTCACCTGTATCTGGTCGATGGCTTCAAGGCTGATAGGTTGTGAACCTGTTTGTCCGCCCAATGTGGCAGAAAGCCCAAATCCGTTATTGAAATTGGCGCCATCCACTGTGATGTTGTTATACTGGTTGCTGCGGCCGCCAAAGTTTGAACCATTAGAAGTAGGTTCAAGTTTTGTAAAGTCCTGCAGTGAACGGTTGATCGTTGGCAATTGCTGTATCTGTGAATTGCTGATGATCTCCTGGCTACCTGTATGGTTGTTGTTAAATAATTTATCCTGTCTTGAAGTGGTAACAATTACTTCAGCAAGGTTTTTGGCATCTGCTACCAACGTGAAATCAGATTTGAATTCAGCGCCCAGTGCAAGAAATATATTCTCCTGTTTTTCAGGTTTATATCCCACAAAAGTTACTGTTATTGAATATGGCCCGCCAACTCTTACGTTGGGCAGGTTATAACGGCCATCCTTACGTGTGCTGGTAACATATTTTGTTCCGGTTGGCTGATGGATAGCTGTAACGATTGCTCCAGACAGAGGGTTGGCCTTATCCGTAACTGTACCCTGAATTTCTGAAGTAGTTTCCTGGGCATGTACCAGGGTCGCGGCAAATACACAAATAAATAGTGCAATTGCATAACGCATTCGTTTAATCATAATAGTTATTTTAGGGTGCAAAAATGAAGAAAAAAGCAGGCAATGTCAGGCTGCTAAGGTTATGAATTTATTAACAACAGACAAGAAAAAAAGCCCTGCAGTTGCAGGGCTTTATGAGAATGTGGATATTTCGTGTATTAAGCTTAGAAGGTATAACGCAAACCAACTTGTGCACCCCAGGTACTGAAAGTTGACTGGTCATCAATATAGGTAGCATTCATCAACGCGCCATTGAAAGTACGCATGTTGAAAGTTGGTACACCACCTACTACTGATTTAAATATCAACGGGCTGTTGGATACAAAGAACTTCTGCACTCCCCAATGCCTGTTGAGCAGGTTTGGCAGGTTCAATATGTCTAAGCTCAGCTGTATGGTATGACGGCGTCCACCAATGTTAGCAAACAGGTCCTGTAAAATTTTCATATCAGCCCTCATATAAAAGGGTTCAACTACTCCATTTCTTTGAGCATACTGGCCCTTGTGTTTGGTCAGGTATTTATCCTGTGCGATATATGCAAAGAACGCATCAGATTGCTGTTGTGCAGTGAAAGCAGGTGTAGTACCACTTGCAGCCAATGCAACAAAAGTGATCTGTGAAGGATCTTTAGGGATATACATCAAATCCTGTGAGTTGGCATCACCATTCACATCGCCACTGTATATATAAGAGAAAGTGCCCTGTGTTTGCCCTTGTAAGAACATAGAAACAGTAGTAGCAAGATGGTGTGCATATTCAAACCTGTATGACAGGTTACCTACCACACGATGTGGTACCGCATACTGAGAGTTAGCTAATTGAAGGTCATTCTGTGTTAAGGTAGTTGGGTTCGAGTTCCATACTGAACTTGCTGTAGAACCAGGGTTAGCTGTTACGTCTTCAGCAAATGTATAAGTGTATGCTAATGAACCATAGAAGCCTTTGGTAGGTTCTTTAGCTATGCCAACAGTATAAGACATGGAAAGTCCTTTATCTGTATTTTCAAGAACGATCGCTGTTCCTATTGCACTGTTGATCTTATTGGAAGCACTACCATAATAAGGCCTGTTATCAGCACCACTAAAAGTAAGGCCCGGAGCTGCCTGGTTGGCATTTCTCATCCATACTGCATTTACATCTTTTGTAACCATTGCTTCAACGCTCCATGTCCAGCCACCACCTATGCGGTTATCAAATCCAACATTACTACGCCATACTTGTGGGAATTTGAAATTTGGATTGATGAATACAAGGCCTGGTCCTGCAGGTAATGGTCCACCTGCCGTATTTGGAAAATCAGCAGGATGTGCTTCAAACTGGCCGGTTGAACTTGGGTTGAATTTATATCCCTGCAACTGTGCCTGGTTTGAAATAGAAGCTGTTGCCTGGTACATGAATGAGTTAGAAGGCATATTGGTCAGGTACACATATGGAATACGGCCTGTGAACAATCCTGATCCACCTCTAACAATAAGGCTTTTGTCTCCCTTAACATCCCAGCGGAAACCTGCCCTTGGTGAAAAGTAAAGTGACGGTGTTGGCCACATACCTGTATTATAATGTGTTGGGTTGCCATCCTTATCAGGGAAGGTCAAAGCCAGGATGGTTGGGTTGGTCAAAGGATTTTCAATGTAGCTAGGCCTTTCCACCCTTAATCCAAAAGTAAGTTTCAAACGATTATTTACAGTGTATTCATCCTGAAGGTATCCACCAAACTGGCCTACTTTCAGGTTAGCAGAATATATTGCCGGTTGGCCCGCTACCAATGAATAAGTATAAGCATAATAAACCGGTGCCTGGTTAGTAACAAAGTCATTCAATGTATTGAACACATAATAACTCTGCGCACCTGCCATGAACATGTTGCCGTAGCGTTGGTACTCATAAGACAAACCACCAGTGATGGAATGTTTGCCTGCATAATATGAAACGTTGTCTGTTATGGACAATACTTCATTGATGATATCATTGTTCTTTGTAAATGGATCTGTACCTGCACTCAGGTAGTTCAGTGTATTATTGTTCAGGATGTCGATCGTTGGGAAGAAAACACCACCCGGAACATATCTTGTATTCTGTGTTCTTGTATAGGTAGCAAGGAACTGGTTAGACAAGCGGCTATTCACTGAAGAATTCAATTCCAATGAACCGCTCTTCACTTCGTAGTTGGTACCATAGTTTGAATTAAAGAACGACATGGACGAAGTACCAAACCTGCTGTTTGCCATACGTGAAAAACCGTTTGGAACTATTGTACTTGCTCCTTTAGGTAATCCTGTACCATCAATACTGGTAGCATTTTCAGTTGTCTGGTCCTGGTTCTTTAACTCACTATATTTTACTGTCAGTTTTGTTTTTGTACTGATATTCCAGTCAATCCTGATCAGGAATTTATGATCCTTCTGAACAAAATTTGGGAAGTTATCATATGCTCCCGGATCGAAATTGTAAGTTGATTTTAAATAGTTGGACAACTTAACAAGAGAATCGATCGGAGTAGATGATACGTTACTTCCTGATGCCAATCCTGGTTGTGAAGGCCTGAATTGTATACCCGGAGCTGTTTTTTCTTCGGTCTCATAATTAAAAAAGAAGAATACTTTATTCTTGATGATCGGCCCACCCAAACTACCACCATATGTTTTATTGGTTGTTGCCTGGAATGGAGGCAATGTAAAATCATTTACGTGTGTACCATTATAACTCTGGTCACGGTAGTAACCATAAAAAGTTCCTTTAAAAGAATTGTCACCACTCTTGGTAATAGCAGAGATACCTGCACCGGTAAAATTTGATTGACGAACATCGTAAGGAGACAAGTTCACAGAAATTTCCTGGATAGCGTCAATTGAAATAGGCATTACACCACCACCTGGTAATGGGTCGCTGCTTAATCCAAAACCATTGTTGAGATTGGCGCCATCGATCTGTACGTTGTTATAACGGCCATCCCTTCCGCCGAAACTTGTACCATTCGCCTGGGGCGTAAGTTTGGTAAAGTCGGTGATGCTTCTTGAAATAGAAGGTAATGTCATGATCTGCCTGTTTGATATATTGGTAGCTGCACCAATACGGTCGATCGCTGCATGCCTTTTTGAATTGTTGGCAGAAACCACCACTTCACTAAGCTGTGCACCTTTATCATCCATTACAAAATTGATATTGAAAGGATCACCCAATGTAAGTGTGATATTATCAACTGTCTGTGAGGGAAGCCCCACATAATTTACAGTGATCTGGTAAGGGCCACCAACACGCAAACCAGGCAAAGTGAATGCACCGCCTTTTTTCGTTACTCCAACATACTTGGAACCGGAAGGAGTATGTATGGCTGTGATAGATGCCCCTTCAAGGTCACCACCATTTTTTGTTTTAACAGTACCCGTAACACTACTCGTAGTTACCTGGGCAAGCAAAAAAGCGGGTAAAGCGACCGCAAACAAGAGCGGCAGGATTTTTTTGATAAGCATAGTTTTTTGGTTTTCAATTGCAAATAAAACAAATTATATCCTTACAATCGTAAGATAATATTAACAAATTCTTACTCAAGGACATAAAAATCTTTATTCAGGCTGCATTACGGTGGTTAAAACCTCTCCCGGGCGGGCTAAATGCATGATTTTGAGGGATTAACCCCCTTTCCGGGCTTTATCAAAAATAAGGCTGTCCGGGCTGCCAAAGTCCTTCCAGATCACTCCGGCTCATTTTTAAGCCATAAATCAGGTAAATACCTGGCAACAGGGAGTCAGAATAAAAGATGTCCGCAAGGCAAAGAGTGTTTCTGAAACTCGTTCCCTTGCGGACAATAAAATGTAATTGGATCTTTCAGGTTTTAGTGCGTTGGCCTCTGTTCTTCTTTTTCGTGTTCCTTCTCATATGCCTTGATGATCGCTTTTACCAAACGGTGGCGAACCACATCTTCTTCGTTCAGTGCAACATGTGAAATGCCATCCACATTTTCCAATATGCGTATCGCTTTATCTAATCCGCTTCGCTGGTTGCGTGGAAGATCGGTCTGTGTTGGATCGCCGGTGATGATGGCTTTAGCATTTGACCCGATACGTGTAAGGAACATTTTTAATTGCAGGTCATTGGTATTCTGCGCTTCATCCAAAATAATAAATGCATGGTCAAGTGTGCGGCCACGCATGTAGGCAAGTGGCGCTATCTCGATGGTGCGCGTACTCATATAATAACCCAGCTTATCGGCAGGGATCATATCATCCAGTGCATCATATAAAGGGCGCAGGTATGGATCGATCTTTTCTTTCAGATCGCCTGGAAGAAATCCAAGGCTTTCACCTGCTTCCACTGCGGGGCGCGTAAGAATGATCTTCTTCACCATTTTATTTTTCAAAGCACGTACTGCCAATGCAACGGCAGTATATGTTTTACCGGTTCCTGCGGGCCCGATCGCAAAAACGATATCATTGCGGTCAACAGCCTGCACCAATTTTTTTTGATTGGAAGTTCTTGCACGAACGGTCTTGCCATTTGGGCCGAATACCAATATGTCATTGGGATTGCGGTCAACAAAATTGTCGATCGTTTCTGCATCATCGCCACCAAGTATCTGCTCAAAATAATTCTCACTCAGGTGGCCGTTACGTTCCAGGTACTGGATGATCAGATCGATCTTTTCTTTTGCCGTATCGATCTGTTCCGGTGCGCCACTAAGTTTGAGTTGTGTGCCTCTTGAGAGGATCTTGAGGAGCGGGAATTTCTTTTTAAGTAAGTCTAACTTTCCGTTGTTTACCCCGAAGAATTCAATGGGATTAACGGTTTCGAGATTAATGATCGTGTCTGTCAAATTCTTCCTGTTTTAATAGTGATAGGATAGTAAATGGTATCACTCCTGATACTTATCCAAATTTAATTTTATCCATCACATAAACCTCGTGTTTGTTATACACAGATGTGGATAGATGAGTTGGTTTCACGCAAAGACGCAA
>CAISDV010000177.1 GCA_903884185.1 uncultured Chitinophagaceae bacterium
CAAAACAATCTACAGAGAACTTCATTAAAGAGATCCGTCGTAAGGCAAGAAGATCAGTTCTGAAAGAATTATGCTGGGCAGAGGCCAATAACTATTTTTTAATACACCACTTTTTTTGCTTTTACTTTACCATCCTGTATGGTAACCACCCAAAAAGTATTATATACATTATCCTCCAATGCAGGATATGTTTTTTCGCCAATAAGCAGGTTTACTAATGCGGGTGTGGTATTGGAATGCCCTACAACAATCACTGTTTTACCTATTAAAAGAGAAAGTTGTTTTGCAAAAGGCACCAGGTCTTTGGGGTCATATAACTGAATTTCTTTTCCAAATTTTTTTGCCATTGGAGATGCTGTTGCTTTTGTACGCACAAAATTAGTTGAGTAGACCAGGTCAACCATATCATATCCTTTTAAAATGTTTGGCAATGAGGCTGCCCTCATCTCACCTGCTTTGGAGAGAGGCGGATCGGCCTGCATTTGGGTTGATCCTGCAACAGAAGTATCTTTTTCAGCATGTCGTAATAAAATGATGGTAGTTGGCTGTTGCGCATGAAGTTCATTGAGGCTGCCCATTAAAAGACCGGCAAGTACCAGATAACGAAATATGTATTTCATAGAATAATTTATTGGTGATTTAATTGTAAAACTCAAAGCAAATATCAATCCATACTTAATACAAATGTATTATTTGTGGAATTGAGACGATAAATACCTCTCTCCTGCCCTCACTGTAATGGGCAATGTATTTTCTCTTGGTGGTATTGGGCAATTATAACCTGTTGTAAAAGCACAATAAGGGTTATATGCTTTATTGAAATCAATGTACAGGGTGTTGTTTTGAATGTCTTTTATTTCGAAATCCATATACCTGCCACCTGCATAACTTTCTTTATGGCTTGTCTTATCAAGGAAGGGAATAAAAAAATAACCTGCCTGTTCTTTTGAATTTTTTAAAGCCATTAGCTGATACGCAAATAAGCGGTATGTTTTATGATCATACCTGAAACTGATCAGTGCATATTTCTGTGCTTCTTTTGCTTTGCCAGAGGAAGTGGTCATATTGAATACTTTCTGTGCTTTAAGTATTTCCACTTTTGCAATGAATTTGAATGAGGGATCTACCGGGTAAAAGCGTATAAATGCGGTATCCTTTTTTATTACAGGGAATAATTCAGTTATATATTTTGTGTGAAATGCTATCAGCGAATCTGAATAAGAAGTTTGCGCAGATGAGAATAAACAACTCATCATAACAACGATCGTTATAAAATACCTGCACGAAAATTTCATTTGAGATACAATTAATGTTTCACTGCCTCTAATATTCTTTTTACCACCCCATCCATTTCCCTGCTTTCTATCCAGCGTACAACAGCTACCATATTATTTTCTTTATCAACATAGATCATATTAGCGCCATTGCCAATATGCATAAATGCTTTCTCTGGTGCACTGGGCAATAATTTTTTTCCTGTATTCAGGAACCAGTTCATATAACCATAACCTGTATTGGCAGTGGTGGGATTAAGTGCCATATCCACCCATTGTTCTGACAGCAATTGTTTCCCATTCCAATTTCCTTTATGAAGTGTGAGCAGCCCAAATCTTCCCATATCATATGCATTCATGAACATACCACCTCCCCAATGTCCGCCACCACTTACTGATTGTACCAACCTGCCATCCATAACGATCCATGAATTGCGATAGCCTTCCCAATGCCAGGTATTAGAAGCGCCGATAGGGTTCATGATATTTTCGCGCAGCACTTCAGGCAATGGTTTTCTCCATAAATAAGTTGTTGCCAACGCGAGTGCGTTCACGCGTACATCATTGTACTTCCATACTGTGCCCGGATCATTGCGTTTGCGGGTGAGCCATTCATTTGTCTTGTCATTTGGCCTGTCTGCCCAATCGGGTTTGCCCCATAAAGTTCCTTCCCAGTCGCTTGTCTGCCGCAGCATGACATCCCAGGTAAGCAATTTATTATGTGGTGTTGCAAATAGATTTATGAATTGAGATTGCCCCAATGCATCTGCACTACGTGAAACAGCTGCATCATATGCTTCAATATCCGGAATATAAGCAGCCATGGTATCATTTACAGAACTGATCATGCCTTTGTCAACTGCCAGTCCTACCACCGTTGAGAGAAAACTTTTGGTAACACTATGTACCATATCCACCCTTGAAGGTTCGCCCCATTCTGCAACGATATAACCTTTGTAAATGATAATACCTGTTGGTGCTCCCCTCTCTGCAAATGGCCCTATCCCATCGCTAAAAGGTTCTTTGCCAAAACTCATTGCCTGTGCCAGTTCCTGGTCGCGGGGCAGTTTGGCTTCTCCTGCAATGGCAAAGCGGATCGCTTCTTGGAGTTTGTTACTATCTAATCCAAGAGCTGATGGATCTTTATGCTCCCATTTTTTTGCTGAAGGAAAATAATTTTTTGAGTAACTGTCCTGGCTGAATGTTATGGTGAAGGAAAATAATCCTGCCAGGAGAAGGACAAATTGCTTTTTCATGAGTTTAAAGTTAACCCGTTCATGGCATAAAAAAACCTGTTGCCGGGCAACAGGTTTGAAAATATCATAAGGTCAATAAATTTATACATCGATCGCTTCACCATAAGCCACAGCAGTAGCTTCCTTCAATCCCTCGCTCATGGTAGGATGCGGATGTACTGCATTTAGTATTTCGTGTGCAGTTGTTTCCAGTTTACGCGCCACAACCACTTCTGCGATCATTTCAGTAACATTGGCGCCGATCATGTGTGCCCCAAGGAATTCGCCGTATTTGGCATCAAAGATCACTTTTACAAAACCTTCCGTTACCCCTGCAGCGCTTGCTTTGCCACTTGCCATAAATGGAAACTTGCCTACTTTCAGTTCATACCCGGCTTCTTTTGCAGCTTTCTCTGTATAACCAACGCTGGCAATTTCAGGAGTACAATAAGTACAGCCCGGAATATTATTATAATCTAGTGGTTCAGGCAAGTGCGCATATTTCTTTTCGTTGTATCCAATATGTTCGGCAGCATTGATGCCTTCTTTTGTAGCCACGTGTGCTAATGCTTGTCCGGGTGTACAATCACCTATGGCATAAATGCCGGGAACAGAGGTCTGCTGGTATTTATCTACAATGATCTTGCCTTTGTCTGTCTTAACACCATTTGCTTCGAGCCCTACATTTTCAATATTTGCCACAACGCCAACAGCGCTCAATACAATATCGGCTTCGAGTGTAACAGTACTTCCGTCCTGTTTTTTCACCAATGCTCTTACGCCATTGCCAGTTGTATCTACTGATTCAACAGTGGAGCCTGTCATTATTTCGATACCCTGTTTCTTAAATTGTTTTTCCAGTTCTTTTGAAATATCATCATCTTCTACCGGAACTATTTTTGGAAGGAATTCAACAATCGTCACTTTGGTGCCCAGGCTGTTATAAACATAAGCAAACTCAGAACCTATTGCCCCGCTTCCCACCACGATCATTGATACAGGTTTTTGCGGCAGTATCATTGCTTCGCGATAGCCAATTACCTTTTTGCCATCCTGTTTCAGGTTGGGTAATTCGCGGCTTCTTCCTCCGGTAGCTATCACGATATTCTTTGCTTCTACAACCTGTGTTTTACCATCGGCCGATGTTACTTCTACCTGCCCTTTGGCCTTCACTTTCGCGTTTCCCATGATCACATCTATCTTGTTCTTTTTCATCAGGAACTGGATGCCTTTGCACATTTTATCAGCCACACCGCGGCTTCTTTTGATCACGGCGGCAAAATCAGCCTCAATTCCCGAGGCAATTATGCCATAATTGGCGCTATGCTTCATATAATCGTAAACATTGGCGCTTTTAATGAGGGCTTTGGTAGGAATACAGCCCCAGTTCAGGCAAATGCCACCCAGGTTCTCCCTTTCTATAATAGCCACTTTAAAGCCCAGTTGTGAAGCGCGTATAGCCGCAGGATAACCTCCGGGACCGCTGCCGATAACAATTACGTCGTATGCCATGGTAATAACTAGTGTTTAAGGAATAATCGTGCAAAAATACTCGCTAAAAAGCAAACGGAAAAAAGAGAGTTAGGGGGTGTTTATCACTCAAAGAATATGCGCACAGTCTGGTAAAACCACTTGTTATGCATGGCAATATTCTGCCGGTGCATTTTTTCATTGAAGCCCTGGAGCCCGAACAGGCCGGCGATATTTCCTTTATTTACTGCTATTTCAAGATAGCCGGCAGAATTGAACCAAGCTAATTTCTCCCCTTCATTTACTGAAGCATAATTATTGCTGATATGTTCTATGGCTTCATCCCTTTTGAAGATGATCTTGAATGTCCTGTTCTTTCTTTGCTCCTCAAATTCGTCCTTTTTTATATTGATGACCACATTTTCGAAATTGTCTATAAAAAGTATCTGTCCTTCTATCCAGTTAGAGCCAATGGTTGCGCGCAGCGGATAGGTTTCTGTGATCGTTGTAGCAGGGCCTGCAACTTCCTGTAAAGATTTGCCTTTGCTCAGTGAAGCGGCAGTTTCTGCAAACAATTGCGTTAATTGTAAAAGTGTGAAATGGCCTGAGGTATTTAGTGATCCGATCTCTTTTGGTTTTTCACCGGTGATCATCGTCAATATTCCATTATCCGGGCAGGCAATATATTGTTCATTATGCCTTGCTACCAGTAGTTGCCTGGGTTCTGTTTCAAATACATTCAGGATAATAATATGAAAGGTTTCTTTGGGATAGAAGCCAAAAGCATTACTACATACATAAGCCGCCTGTGGATAATTGGATTGCGAGAGATAATGTGTAATGTCTGCAATATTGAAGGAAGGGTTCAGCGCCAGCAATTGCCCTTTGATAGCACCCACAAGGTAGTCGTGCTGGCCTATATCGGTTGTAAGGGTTACTATTGGCATGCCGGGATAAAACGTTTGATGCAATGAGTTATTTCACCAGCTCACCATTCTTAAAGAAAAATTTTCTTACCAGTTTGTCAGCCAGTGAAGGAAAAAACCTGTTCAGGAATACGGTTCTTTTCCCGGTGAAGGTAAGTACCAGTGTACGTTTGCGTTTTTCGATAGAGTGGATGATATGTCCGGCACATTCTTCAGCGCTCATCATTTTTCCTTCATCCATTGGGCTTTCACCTTGTGGTTTGCCTTGTTTGTCCAACGCTACATTTCGAATGTTGGAAGTGGTAAAACCCGGGCATACCCATATCACGTTGACACCGCTATCCAGTAATTCTGTCCGTAATGCTTCCATCCATCCATTCACCGCAAATTTGGAAGCAGAATAACCACTTCTTCCCGGGAGCCCCCGATAACCGGCAATGGAGGATACTGCTGCAAGGGTCCCTTTATTTTGAATGATATATGGCAAAGCGAATTTGGTGCAATACACTGTTCCCCAAAAATTAATGTCCATTACCTTACGAACTGTATCCAGGTCAGTATCATTAAACAATGCACGCATCGAAATGCCTGCGTTGTTGATGAGAATATCAATAGAACCAAATGTTTTTACAGTTGCATCGATAAAATTTTTGCAATCCTGTTCTTTGCTCACGTCTGCAGTGTAGATCAATAATGGTTTGTGTGCATAATTGGATTGAAGCTGGTAAAGCTTATCATAATTGCGTCCACAAGTAGCTACTTTGGCATCCAGCGAAATAAAAGTGTCCACTAATGCTTTGCCGATTCCCTCAGAACCACCTGTAATGACCACTGTTTTACCTGAGAAATAAGACATAATTTTCTGTAATTACAGCAAAAATACACTTAAGCGCCGTTGTATATGGATATTAGTGGATATGTGAATGAAAAAAATTTGGCTGCCCCGCGTTTTCACCTATTTTTGCACTCCCAAAAAAGGGATGATTCCGTAGCTCAGTTGGTAGAGCAATACACTTTTAATGTATGGGTCTTGGGTTCGAGTCCCAACGGGATCACTGGTAAAAAATTGCATTTATATGCAGTTTTTTTTGCTTTTAGGAGACGTGAAGTTTACTTCTCCATTTAAAACTCGCTTCGTTATAATCGATTTTTTGCTATCTTGGAATCCTGGCAAATATCGGGTTTATACAGCCTGTTTTTGCTGAATGTTCCACTACCCAAAGAGAACCCGATGCTATTTAATTCTTTCGAATTTGCTATTTTCTTTGTTATTGTTTTTGCTCTATACTGGTTCGCGTTTTCTAAAAAATTACACCTTCAAAATGGTCTATTATTGGCGGCCGGCTATGTCTTTTACAGTTGGTGGGACTGGCGTTTTCTATTCCTTCTGTTACTTTCTACACTGATCGACTATTTTTTTGGACTCGCGATCCACGAGACTGGATCTCAAAAAAAGAAAAAATTGTTTCTCTGGCTAAGTGTCATTAATAACCTCGGAATACTTGGTTTTTTTAAATATTATAACTTCTTTTCTGGTTCCGCAATACTATTTTTTAATCACTTTGGATTTCATATACACCCCTTTTACCTGAATATCGTTTTACCGCTGGGTATTTCTTTTTATACTTTTCACGGAATGTCATATGTATTTGATATTTACCGGGGGAAAATAAAGCCTACCAGGAATTTTATAGATTACTCCGTATTTGTGTGTTTTTTCCCATTACTGATCGCAGGCCCGATTGAGCGTGCTACACATCTGTTGCCCCAAGTTCAGAAAAAACGAATATTTAATTATAACCAGGCATCTCTTGGCATGCGCCTGATTCTTTGGGGGCTATTTAAAAAAATTGTTATTGCGGATCCGCTTTCATCAGTTGTTGATCATATATTCAAGAATGCTACATCACAATCAGGGTTTGCCTTATGTATAGGCGCTATCTATTTTGCTATCCAGATATATTGCGATTTCAGCGGATATACAGATATGACGAGGGGAATAGCGAGATTACTCGGGTTTGAACTGCTTCTTAATTTTAGATTTCCGTATTTTTCCAGAGATACCTCGTTTCCGCAATAAGAACTCATTGTGAATGTGAAAGTGGGAATGCTCATTTGACCAGTTCCAGGCATTTCTGAATAACCGGGTCACCGGCATTCATCACTTCAAAATATCCTTCCATTCTCCAGAGCTGCCTGGCCATGAGGGCCCTAACAGTTTTTAATATATCCTCTTTTTGCTTACCGGTCACAGAACCTAATACCACACTGTCTTTCATTGCATAAACACAAAGCTCCTGCCATTCCTTCTCACCGGGTATAAACTGCTTTTCAAGATCGTTTACAGACCTCATCGATTGAAAGAAATTGCGATGCTGCAGAAAGTAAGTATACACAAAACTGCTGAGGGTGTTCCTGTAGAATAGCTTAGAAACCCCCTGCGCCATTTTTGTAGTATCATACGGCACAAAAACATCAGGGGTAATACCGCCTCCGCCGTACACTACATGCCCAGCAGGGGTTTTAAAAGATGGCCCGCGGGACTTACTGGTATCGCCACTCACTACTTCACCTGTATGATACCTGTTCCATAATTCTTCTTCGTATTTTTCTTTGCCTTTATCGTAAGGTTTTTGAATATTCCTTCCAACGGGTGTAAAATAGCGTGCGATCGTTAACCTGACCTCTCCACCATTGCTTAACTGAAATTGCTCCTGCACCAATCCTTTTCCAAATGTTCTTCTACCAATGATCGTTGCCCTGTCCCAATCCTGCAATGCACCCGCTAATATTTCGCTTGCAGAAGCAGATGTCTCATCCACCAACACCGCTAACTTTCCTTTTTCAAACAAACCATCCCTTTTAGCATTATAATTTTTTCTTGGAGAATGATTTCCTTCGGTATAAACGATCAGCTTATCCCCATCTAGAAATTCATCAGCAATATCTATAGCTTCATTTAAGAAACCGCCTCCATTACCACGCAGGTCGAGCAACAATTTTTGCATTCCCTGCTTCTGTAATTTTTCCAGGTTTACCATGAATTCGGGATAAGTGTGCTCCCCAAATTTATTGATGCGGACATATCCCGTTTGAGGTGCAATGATATAAGCAGCATCAATCGATGGCACAGCTATAGAACCCCTGGTAATGGAAATATTTTTCTGTTTCCCATCATGCAAAAAAGTAATGCTAACTGTAGATCCCAATTGCCCGCGTAATTGCTTTCGTATATTCTCGGGGGTGATATGCACTCCTGCCAAAACCACGCTATCATTGGCTTTTATCATTTTGTCGCCAACCGCTACTCCTGCCTTTTCAGATGGCCCACCTGTCATCACACTCACCACATTCACTGTATCATTCAACAATTGAAATTCTATACCGATACCTGCAAAACTTCCTGCCAATTCTTCATCAGCTTCTTTCATATCAGGCGGAGCTATGTAAACTGAATGAGGATCAAGCCTTGATAATAAATCAGTAATGGCAGCCTGGTTGATACTGTCGCCTGGCAATGCATCCACATACTTTTCTTTTACAAGATTGAGCACTTCATCAAGAGAAGATTTTTTTGCAGGGCTCAAAAATTTTAACCTGTAACCGATCATCATTCCTGCCACCATCATTGCAGATAAAAGCAGTGGTAACCAAACCTGGACTTTTTTACTTCCCATAATTGTTGCTTCTTTGTAACTTACTGTTCAAAACACAGGACCTATTATCCTGCCGCGCGAATATCTGTAATTAAACGTAAGATTGACTGTAAAGTTGTGATGAAAGGATGACCGGAAAAATTAATTGAAAATGCCTGTAAAATTGATTGCCGACGGTGGCGCTACCAAATGTGAGTGGTGCCTTCTCGATAAAGGCAAGAAAAAATTAGTTACCACACAGGGCATCAGCCCCTATTTTTTGTCAGGCGAAGAGATCATTTCTCTTCTTCAGAAAGAATTACTGCCTAAGCTAAAAAATACAGCAATTGACGAAGTGCATTACTACGGTACTGGCCTGGGTAATCCCAAGAATATGGAGCTGATGAAAAAGGCTCTCAGGAAGGCTTTTCCAAAGGCCAAAATATATGCAAACGACGATGTTTTGGCCGCAGCTAGATCACTCAATGGAAAAACTAAAGGAATGACTTGTAATCTCGGAACTGGTTCATTTTCATGCTATTACAATGGTAAAAAGATCGTGAAACGCGTTCCCGGATTTGGCTTTATCCTGGGTGATGAAGGCAGTGGCGCCTACCTGGGCAAAAAGGTAGTCCAGTATTTCCTCTACCAGACCTTTGATGAAGACCTGAAAGCCCGTTTTAACGCAAAATATGGGGTTTTACCCGCAGATATCCTCGAAAATGTCTATAAAAAACCCTTCCCTAGCCGTTATTTGGCCTCTTTTGCCCTTTTTCTTGCAGAAAACCGCGGACATTATATGATCGAGAATATTATTGAAGATGGCCTTAATGATTTCTTTTTCAATCACTTATACAAATATCGGGAAACCTGGACCTCCCCCATCCATTTTATTGGCAGTGTTGCATTTGGTTTTAGGGATGTTTTACAGGAACTTTGCAATACCTATGAACTGGAACTGGGTAAAGTGGTCAAAAAACCCATGCCGGGTCTCATTGCATATCATAGCTAATAAAAACACATGAGTAAGTTTATAAAAGTAACGGAACAGGAATCAAATTACAGGCACCTGGAAAAAATGAGCGTGGAAGAGATACTGGTGAATATGAACCGGGAGGACAAAACAGTTCCTTTTGCTGTTGAAAAAGCGATTCCCCAGATCGAAAAATTAGCTTCTGTTATCAGCGATAAAATGCTGGCAGGCGGAAGATTATTTTATATAGGTGCTGGTACCAGCGGACGATTAGCAATTGTGGATGCAAGCGAATGCCCTCCCACTTATGGTGTTCCTTATGGACTTGTGATCGGAATTATTGCTGGTGGTGATAAAGCGATCACACATGCAGTTGAATTTGCAGAAGACAGTAAAAAAGATGGCTGGGCCGACCTTCAAAAATATTTTGTGAGCGATAAAGATGTAGTGGTAGGACTTGCAGCAAGTGGCACCACTCCATATGTGATCGGTGCTTTGGAAGAATGCAAAAAAAGAAAAATTATTACCGGAAGTATCAGTTGTAATCCCGGCTCTCCCATGAGTGAAGCGGCAGATTATCCGGTGGAAGTAGTAGTAGGCCCTGAATTTGTTACAGGAAGCACGCGCATGAAAAGCGGCACTGCACAAAAGCTCGTTCTTAATATGATCTCTACTTCAGTGATGATACAACTGGGCCGTGTAGAAGATAATAAAATGGTGAATATGCAACTCACCAATATCAAACTGGTTGACCGTGGCGTAAAGATGGTGATGGAAAAATTATCGCTTAATGATTATGAAACTGCAAAAGATCTTTTGCTGACACACGGCAGTGTAAAAAAAGCTGTGGATGCAGTAAAAATGAACGGGCATGCACACCATTGAACCTTTCTATAACTGGCGCCACATCTACGTTTCAGAAGAAGACAAACTTTCTCCGTTCTATAGGCGCGAATACAGTGAGTTCGAATTTTCGCAAACTGTTTACAATTATTATATCCATCCCCAATGGGATGATTTCGGCAGCCGCACTTTGTATTTAAAGATACTTGATATTGATTATGAATTGCATTTCGCCATCATCGAATTCATTGGTGAATGGAACGATGCCATTGAAAATGATATCATGGAATTAAAGCGTGAAGTAATGGATAAATTATTTGCGCAAGGTGTTACAAAATATATTCTCATTACAGAAAATGTACTCAACTTTCACAGTGGCGATAAAGATTATTATGAAGAATGGTATGAAGAAGTGACCGAAGCAAATGGATGGATCGTTAGCCTGAATATGCCCGAAGCCACACAGCATGATTTCAAAAAAAGAAAACTCAATTACTATATCGAATTAATGCAGATAATAGAATGGCGCGTTTATAAACCTTATCATCTCTTTAAAAAGATAGATGATGAATTGATGAAGCGGCTTGCGTGATATATCCCCCAAAAAAATAGTCCCCGAATAATTCGAGGACTATCATCTAAAAAATATAATATAATTATTTCTTTTCAGGAGTTGCAGCAGCAGGTGCCATTGCAGGTGCATTAGAAGGTGCCATCATTTTCATCATATCCCTTGGGTCACTATAACCCCAATGTTCAACGGCTTTGCCATCTTTCCATTTTACAACATCAACACTTAACGTGTTTACCGCAGGAGCGCCGGCCGGAGCAGTGGGAGTACCCGTCATTCTTGTCAGTGTCAAACTCATGTCGCCATCAACTGCAGCAGAAACAACTTCGATCTTCATGTTTGTAAACTGGCTATGCATTTCACCCAGGCTTTTCTTGATATTATCAACCCCAACAACATCCTTCACATCCATTCCATGGTCAATAGCATCCTTTGCAATAAAGCTATCTACCTTGCTTACATCACCGGTTTCAACTGCCTTGTAAATGGCGGCATTAGCGGCTTTCATCTGATCGGCCTTTTCTTTTTCGGCATCTTTACAGGAAACAAAAAAACAAAGCAGCACGGGTGCTGCGATCAAAAGCATTTTTTTCATATAGTCAAGTTTTGGTTAAATAATTTAGTCAATAAATATAATGTTTTTCTGCATAGAATAAAAGCAATTTTTACTGCTGGCAGGAAACAAAAAAGACCGCCTAACGGGCAGTCTTTTGAAAATAAGCTAAAGGATAAAATTACCAGCGCCTGTTACCGCCGCCGCTATTATTTCCACCGCGGGAAAAATTATTCCCACCGGTTCTTTCTTCTCTTGGTTTTGCTATCGAAACTGCGATCGCTCTTCCTTCGATTTCTTTGTTGTTCAATTCAGCCATTGCCTGGTTGCCTTCTTCTTCTGATGACATTTCCACGAAACCAAAACCACGGCTTTGATTGGTAGCTTTGTCCATAATTACTTTGGCAGAAGTTACCGTACCAAATTTTGAAAACAATTCTCTTAAAGCTTCCTCATTTGTGTGAAAGCTCAGGTTCGAAACATACATGTTCATAACTCAAAAATTAAAATAAATAAAATAAAATACCTGTGACGAAAACAAGAAGCAAAAAGTAAGGAGGAGTAAAATGTTACCGGGAGAGCGTAAAAGATTGCATCATTCTTATATTGTGTGCTTACACAGCCTGTATCACAAAAGTAAAGTTAGTGTAATATAACAGGATAAGGAGATTTATATTATTCGGGGCTGAAACGCTTTCTGGGTAAAAGGTTGGGGCACTTCCGCCCAAAGGGATACTTTCAGTACTTTATTCTGCAAACATTGTACTCCTTCCAATCATTTTAATTCAATCCTTCAATCATCTAATCAGCCTAATCCTAATCCAAACCTTCTCGCCGTATCCTTCGCAATATCATACCCCGCATCCGCATGCCGTATCACACCAATACCCGGATCATTACGCAATACGCGGGCTAATCTTTTTGCTGCTTCATCTGTTCCATCCGCAACGATCACCATACCCGCATGAATGCTGTAACCCATACCCACACCACCACCATGATGCAGGCTCACCCATGACGCGCCGCCAGCAGTATTCAACAATGCATTTAATATTGGCCAGTCCGCCACCGCATCCGATCCATCCAGCATTGCTTCCGTCTCGCGATTTGGTGATGCAACAGATCCTGTATCCAAATGATCACGCCCAATTACTATCGGTGCTTTTACGCGCCCTGTCCTAACCAGTTCATTAAATGCAAGCCCTGCTTTTTCTCTCTCACCCTGCCCCAGCCAGCATATCCTTGCAGGCAATCCCTGGAAAGCGATCCGCTCTTTAGCCATCTTCATCCAGCGTATCATTCCTTCATTTTCTGGAAATAAATTCATGATCACTTCATCGGTCACTGCAATATCATTTGGATCACCACTCAATGCTGCCCAACGGAATGGGCCTTTGCCTTCACAAAATAATGGACGGATATATGCGGGTACAAATCCCGGAAAATCAAATGCATTTTTCAACCCATGCTCCTGCGCACGTGCACGGATATTATTTCCATAATCAAAAGTGATGGCTCCGCTTTTTTGTAATGAGAGCATTAGTTCCACATGCAGTTTCATACTGTCATAACTTCTTTCTAAATATTCTTCGGGATTTTTATCACGCAAAATATTGGCCTGCTCATTGGTGAGTGTATGAGGCACATACCCGATCAATGGATCATGTGCCGAGGTTTGATCAGTGAGCACATCCACCACAATTTTTCTTTCTTCCAAACGCTGCAAAAGATGAATGGCATTGCATAATATACCAATGCTTACCGCTTCACCATTTGCTTTTGCTTCGAGCGCATGGTCAATCGCTTTATCAATGTCTGTAAACTTTATGTCAAGATATTTTGTCTCCAGCCTTTTATCTATCCGCCATTCTTCCACTTCAGCAATCAAGCTAACACCTTCATTCATGGTTACTGCCAGTGGTTGTGCTCCACCCATTCCGCCAAGCCCGGCCGTGACAGTTAATCTTCCTTTGAGTGTACCATTGAAATGTTTTTTTGCAAGCGCAGCAAATGTTTCATACGTGCCTTGTACGATGCCCTGTGAGCCAATGTATATCCATGATCCGGCCGTCATCTGTCCATACATCATCAACCCTTTTTTTTCCAGTTCATCAAAGTGTTCCCAGTTGGCCCACTTGGGAACGAGTTGCGAATTGGATATCAAAACCCTTGGTGCCCCTGCGTGTGTTTGCAAAACACCAACCGGCTTTCCGCTTTGGATCAAAAGTGTTTCATCATTTTCAAGTTGCTCCAATGATTTAATAATAAGGTCAAGGCTTTCAAAATTCCTTGCTGCTTTTCCCCTTCCGCCATACACAATTAAATCATCGGGGCGTTCTGCCACTTCGGGATCAAGATTGTTCAAAAGCATACGCAACGCAGCTTCCTGTATCCATCCTTTGCAACGAAGTTTAGTGCCCGTGGGCGTTTTATATTTTACCGCATCATAGTGTTTCTTAACCATGTTCATATAGCAATTCTTTCGTGTAGAAAATTAAATCAATTCATCGTAAGCCGACTGCAATTCATTGTATGAATGCTGGTCGCCCGCTTTTTTTGCAGCGTCCATTCCTTTCTCATACCATTCCATTGCCAATGCAGGTTCATTTACACGTTCTAATAATTTAGCAAGGTGATAATAAGATCCCACATATTCCGGTGAGCCCGTTAATATTTCTTCAAAAAGTTTTCTTGCACCCGCATCATTCCCTGTTTTTATATATTCCAATGCCAGTGCGTGGCGCAGAAAATTATCTCCCGGCGATGCTTTTAAAAATTCACGGATCCTTTCTATCCTGTCCATACGCAAAGCTACGACTCTCGTCCCCGACTCTGTCGGGGATGCTATGGTTCACCGACATTGTCGGGGATACTCTGGTTCACCGACATTGTCGGGGATATTATGGTTCACCGACATTGTCGGGGATGCTATGGTTCACCGACATCGTCGGGATAAAATGCTTATCAATATCGTCGGGGATGCCCTGGTTAGTCACCTATGTCGACCGATATTCACAATATTTTCCTCAAATTTTTCCCACCCAAAAAACCTCTTTATATTTGCCGATAGTTGCATAAACAACTATTTAAAACCCTTACAAATGAAGATCTTAGTTTGTATCAGCAAGACCCCGGATACCACATCCAAAATCGCTTTCAAAGAAGGCAATACAAAGTTTGAGGAGGCCGGCGTTCAGTGGATCATCAACCCTTATGATGAATGGTATGCCCTGGTTCGGGCCATTGAACTGAAAGAAAAAGATGCCTCAATTATGTTGCACCTAGTTACGGCAGGTGGCGCTGATTGTGATCCTGTGATCAGGAAGGCTTTGGCACTTGGCGGCGATGAGGCCATCCGCATCAATGCAGAGAACAGCGACAGTTATTATATCGCTGCACAGATCGCTGAAGTGGCAAAACAGGGCAGTTATGACCTGGTATTAACAGGCAAGGAAACGATCGATTATAACGGTTCTTCCGTAGGTGCTTTTATATCTGAGTTGATAGATGCTCCTTATGTTTCGTTGGCAACGAAGTTTGAATTGAATGGAACTACAGCTACGATCACACGTGAAATAGAAGGTGGTGAAGAAACAGATGAGGTATTGCTTCCGGTTGTAGTAAGTTGCCAGAAGGGAGTTGCAGAACAACGCATCCCAAATATGCGTGGAATCATGGCAGCACGCACCAAGCCATTAAAAGTAACAGAACCTGCAGCCATAGATGCGATGACATCAATAGCGAGTTATGAATTACCTCCACCTAAAGCCGGTGTAAAACTGGTGGCCGCAGATAATGTTGCAGAGCTGGTACGTTTATTACATGAAGAAGCAAAAGCTATCTAACCCCATTTAATTTAAAAAATCTTTTATGCCAGTTTTAATATTTGCCGATCAATCCGAAGGACATATAAAAAAATCAACTTACGAAGTACTGGGTTATGGTGCTAAAATAGCTGCACAGCTA
>CAISDV010000178.1 GCA_903884185.1 uncultured Chitinophagaceae bacterium
CGATCTCTGTCTCTCACATATCCTACAAATATAATATTTCTGCCCGCTTTTGACCTTAAAGAAGTGGCATAAGCATCTTTATAGGGTACATCCCCTACAATCACCAGCTTTTTATGGGAACCTGAGGCTATAAACCCCTCAATAATGATGTCTGCATTATTATCCGGGATCATGCGCCCTACAATGAGATAGTACTGAAAAGGTTGAAGGTCAAATGCATTTAAAAGAGATGGGTCTTTGGGGTATCGCGGGGTGGCTCCGTAAGCTATAACGGTAGACTCTTTCTTAAACTCTTCGAGGTAAACCTTGTGCATTTCATCGGCATCGGTGATGATCTTGTCATATAACCTTGTAGCCAACCAGGCAGAGATATAAAAATATTTGGCTCCCAGGCCTTTCCATTTTGGTCTAAGCCATTCAATACCATCCACATTGATGAATGCCGGTTTATTAAAAATCCTTGATATCAACCCCCAGGGCCCATTGGCCGCATTCAGTACAAGTATGACATCTGTTTTAGAAAAGCAGGCATGGAGCATGGATAGAAACGAATGTATAGGCTGACTAAGGTTTTTTGTTTCTATGGTTGGAACATACACTAATTCCACGCCATTTACTTTTGGGGGACAGGAGGGGAAAAGATTTTTATGGCAATATACTTTTACCTCTATATCCTTTTTAATCAATCTTTCGGATAATTCTTTTACCAGAGTTTCATACCCGCTATATACATAGGGATAACCCCTTGATCCAATTATCGCAACTCTCATTTGATAGCATTAATGATTGCCTCGTTAAAAGCCTCTAATGAATACAATTTGTGCACCCTTTCTTTACCCTGGAACCCCATTTGCTGTCTTAGCATCCTATCTTCTATCAACTCTGCCATTCTAGCTGCGGCTTTCCCAGGTTCGTTGATAGGGATGAGAATACCAGATATTCCTTCCTCAACCATTTCTCTTGACCCGCCCTGGTCTGTTGCAACAACGGGTTTTGAAGCAGCCATGGCCTCCAGCACTACAGTTGGAAACGGGTCATGGGAAATGGATGGCAACACAAAAATATCAAATGCATTCATAACATTTACAATATCAGACCTGAAACCCAGGTCAAAAACAACATCATTGATCTGATGCTTTTCTTTAATAGCCTCGAATTCTTCATATAGATATTCATAACCCGGGTATGCATCCCCTGCAATAATGAACCTAGCAAAAGGGTATTTGCTGCTCAAAATGCCAGCAATCTCCAGGAAATAATCCTGCCCTTTCCAAAAATGGATCCTCCCAATGGTGCCAATCATCAAGGTATTATTATCCAGTTTAAGATCGTCTTTGAGTGTTGTTTTGTTATGATCGAACTCAGCATAATCAAATCCATTATACACCAGTATGATCTTATTTTCTGATACAACTTTCTTCCAATGATCTTTTACGGCATTTGAAACAACGATCACTTTATTGCTCATTGTATTAAGCATCCAGCCGATCGTTTTGTAAAGGAATGAAGGGGTCTCTATGATCTCATGCACATGCCAGATATGCCTTATAGATGTCATTTTTGCAACAACAGCACCGATGAGGACCGCTGTTGTATTGGAATAAACAAGATCGATCTTTTTTCTGCGTATTAATTTCCTAAGCGCAAAGAATGCTTTTACTGAAATAAAAGACCTGTTAATAATACCCCCTACCGAATAATATTTTCTCCTGATAACGCCCAGGCGGATGATCTTTACTTCTGCCCCTGTTTTTCTCAGTTCATCTGACAAGGGGCCTTCTTCGGAAAGAACAACAACGGGTGAATGCCCCTGTTCAAGAAAAACTTTTGTAAATGACAGGAGAATTTTGCTTGAACCGTAAAGTCCCGACGAGCTATGTAAAATGAGTATATTCATTATATAGGAAAGTGAATGAACGCGGGGCAAAATAAGCGTAAAAAGCCGACAAATAGGATTGTCTGGGAGGCTTATTGCTGTTATAATAAATGTGGGAAATTTCTGTTCGTGATTTTTTTTCATATAATACCTGATAACACCCCCTTTTCCAGCCATGGCGGCTATTGATTCCAATAATAAAGCGAAAGGGGTAGCGAGTGCTACTTTTAGTAGTAATGATGGAGTTCGTTTATGTTTCAGGTCGCCCATTAGAAAACCTTTATAACCAAAAAAACTCATGACAGTTTGGGCCATACCAATGATACCGAGGTGCAATGAAAAAGTTTGTTGATGTACAATATGGCAACCGGTACCTTCTGCCAATTTCTTGAAAACAATGGGCCTGAAATGGGATATATGTCTTGGAACGTCTAACTGCATCCATCTTTTCCCGGACCATTTAGATTGCCAGCTTGAAAAGTTAGGGGCTTCAATAACGAGAAGGCCATTGGGCTTTAAGTTATCTTTTATCAATGGTTTAAGTAATTCTTCAGGCGAGGTTAAATGCTCAGCCACGTGAAACACCGTCACGATATCAAATTGCTTTGGAAATATCTGCCCTGAAGTATAAAAACGGGTATCAATATCTATGTTAAAATATTTTTTGGCGTAGCCTGAACGTGGTAATGATGTTTCTACCCCTTTTACCGAAAAATTTTTTTCTTTCGCGAAACTGAGAAATATTCCTTTGCCGCAACCAAAATCGAGCAGTTCTTTGGAATGAGGGGAAGTGATTTTTTTTATATGCCTTAATACCCGGTTATACTCGATTTCCTGCATATAATGAAAAAGGGTTTTCCTGGTATCCTGGAGAGTATAGTCAAGGTCGTCGTAATAAGCATCAATATTTGTTTCTCTATTGAAGTATGTAAAAACGTGCCCACATTGTCTACATATAACAATATCATACATATTGTCTAGGGTATCATGTATCTGAAACAATGCCTTAACAGGTTCTTCTTGTATACTATGGCATATTGGGCACTGCGTATTGATCATTGATACCACTTTTATGATATAAGAGCGAAGAAATCATCTGGATAAATAAGCCGGGTGTCAGTTTAGATTTGTAAATGTAAGAAGTTAATTGAAAGCGAACTGCTGTTCACCGGCATTTAATAGCAAGCCTTACTGGAATATCAGCATTCGTCTTCAAATATTTAATTTTCTTGCCTACATTCACAAAGCCCGATAGTGCATAAACTAAAAGTAAAAATGGATTATGATTGGAAATAATAGCGATAAAACCTGGAAATATTATGGGGATAAAAATCCGTATTATGGCGTTCTGACAGATCCTATGTTCTTAAACTCAAATATAGAGAACCATAAAACAGAATTTTTCTTATCCGGCGTGCAATATGTGGATGAAGTAATGAAAAATATTTATAAACACATTGATCCAGGATTTAAGCCTAAGGTGGCGGTCGATTTTGGTTGTGGCGTTGGAAGATTAACGCTTCCATTATCGGAAGTCGCTACAGAGGTTTATGGAATGGATATTTCGGAGGGCATGCTCACTGAAGCCAGGAATAATTGCCTGGATAAAAAGAATATCTCACTCATTTTAAGCGATGATAATTTGACATTGTTACCCCATGAGTATGATCTTGTACATTCTTATATCGTTTTTCAGCATATACCTGTTGACCGGGGCATGCAAATAGCACGTATCCTTATTGAACGCCTCAAGAAAGGTGGTATTGGTGTTCTTCACTTTACTTATGCAGCATTGCCCAAAAATAAAGACCGGAAGAGAAAATTGCTTCGGTTTGCTTATTACTGGGTACCATTTTTAGATAAGCTTAGGTCAATCATTAAGAATGAGGCAGGCCCCATGATGCAAATGAATGAATATGCTCTTAATGATATAATCAGGCTTATTCAGGAAACAGGGTGCGAGCATATTTTTTTGGCCTTAACCAACCACAATTTTTATGGTACAACTTTTTACTTCAAAAAATAAAGAACAGTTAGCCTGGTTGCTGAATGTATTCACCAGGATCTTATTTTCTGATAGATGTAAAAAGTTGGATTAGTTCTTTTGCAGCCTTTTCCCAGGAAAAATCTTTCACTCTCTTCCTGCCATTCGCAATCATTTCGTTGCGTGTTTTTTCATCATTTAATGCCAGGCGTATTTTTTTTGCGATGTCTGTAATATCAAGTGGGTCAAATGATACAACAGCTTCACCTCCAATCTCAGGAAGCGAGCTGTTATTGGCAATGAGTACAGGTACATCAAAACCGAATGCTTCCAGAACGGGTATTCCAAAACCCTCATTCAACGAGGGGAAAACATAAAGAAATGCATGTTTGTAATAAAACGCTAATTCTATGTCGGATAAATACCCCGTAAGGATGATCTTTTCTGTAAGGTTGTTTTTGGTAATTGTGTCTTTTATATTATCAAGATCATTTGAAAATATTTTAGTGCCCGGCTGCCCGGCTAAAATTAAAAATAGGTCGTTATTGCCTTCATCTACCAATAGTTTAAAAGCCTGTATGAGCCTGGTTAAATTCTTTCTTTTATCTAGCACGCCCACATGAAAAATATACTTTAGCTGCGCATTTTGCCTGTGTTGATCAAATGTATTAACATCGTCATTGCCAAATGTTTTGGCAGCCTCATAGACCGGGATGATCTTGTCTTTATGAATATGGGTGTATTGCGTCACTTTTTCTTTCACATAATAAGACGGTGTTATTATAAATGCAGACCTTCTTGCTGCGGGAACAGCCGTTTTTTTAAAGAGCCATAGCCATATCTTATTATAGTGTGAGGGATACTCAAAAAAGAAAGCGTCATGAAAAACAGGAACAGTGCTAAATCCAAGATGCAGATAAGGAACAAAGAAATCGGTACAGAAAACAACATCACATCGTTTGATGCCTGCTTTTACTGGTAAAAGGAACTGTTTCCATAGCTGAAACCTTATATGTTCTGTAAATTTTAGTAACTTATTTTTCCCTTTGTAAACTGGTAGAAAAGTGTCGAAAAAATAAAACTTGCATTCAATGCCATCCATTTTTTTAAATTGCGAACAAAGCTCTTCCAGGTATGTTTTTGTGCCGGTACCGGCTATTCTCAGGTCCCTGATATCAACTCCTATAATAATTTTTTTAAGCATCAACGATATACTGATTTATTTTACAGAAGCATAAAAATACTCGTTTCGAGGTTATTTTCTGGTCTATGATAGTTGTATTACAGGTTTGGGTGTTAGCCTGTTTGTATTAAAGGATCTTTTTTCCGTGAAATGATACTAATGAAGACTCCAGACAGGAACCATGTCATGTAAGAAACATAGAGATACGATTCTAATTCAGAAGTGAATGAGGGGATGATAAAACCGATCTTGATCAATAAAATGGCAATGCAAATCTTCTTTTCTTTCCCTTTTAACTTATTGCGCCATCGCCAGGAATTTTTGATGATAGCAAAATAGATCCATAAATAAAGGGTCAAACTAATGATGCCTGTTTGCACGCCAATAATTAAGAATTGATTTTCTCCTCCAACGGTCTCGCCAATAACACCGGAAAGCCTGCCGCCAGATTCTCCCAGCCCTATGCCCAAGGGCCTTTGAAATATGGTGGTGATACCTTCCAGCCAGGCAAGCAAATGGCCCAGGCTTGAAGGATTGGTAAAATTCAGGGTAGAAATAGCATATTCTTTTATGTCGTTTCCCTTGAAAAAAATCATGTAGAGTATGGCTCCAGACACACAGGCATAAACAAAACGTAAAATAAATTTTTTCCTGGCAAGCAAGGCATACACATAAAGCAGGATAAAATAAGTTATCAGGTATGATCTGGACAGAGAGAAAATAATAGAAAGAGTAATACAAGCGATTACAATAATGCCAAAAGGATCAATTTTTAACCTGTTCTTATTAGTAGTGTATAAGCCCACGAAGACGGCAGTTGTTAAAATGACGGCTGAGCCAAATTCAAGCGGGTTGGCAAAAAAACTGGCAAAGCGTTTTCTTCCGCTTTCGATCTCGAAGGTCCATGATAGTCCATAACTGCCGCTGGGATCCTGGTTGAAATAGTGATAATTATAATCGGCGTAGCCAGAAAAAGTTTGAATATGCCGGTAAGTTATTACTTCATAAAGTGTCAGGCAGGTGGCTGCAATAAGAACAGCACATATATAATGAAAATATTTATTGACATATAATTTAGCCGGATCGAATAACCGTCCGGCAAAATAAATTAGTATGCCAAATGACAAGCCCTTGATGGCAAGCAGTTTATTCATTATACTATTTTGGCCAATTGGCAGCAAAACATACAGTAAAGTGTATAAGAGAAAGCCTAAAACAAGCTTGTCAACCAGGTGAAAATGTATTTTCTTTTTCAGATTTAAAAGTATAGACCCTAAAAAAACAAGTATAATAATCTCCTTGAAGGATTGAAGAACCGGTACCCATTTTGCAAAACCATACATGTAAGTTACAGACAGGGAGATCGTATAAATCGGTAACCCCGCAACAAGAAATAGCAAAGCGCCTTCTATATTCTTTTTAAGAATACTCCTGACCGATAAAATAAAAATTAATATATACGCAATTGGGAAGAGGAACATCAGAGATCTTTTTTTGAACGATGTAACTGGTATGATCGATTTAAAACAATAAAAATACCGGTCATGTAAAAGTATAAGAAAAAGGCTCACCGGGAGCCAACAGTTATAATCTTACTTTCACCTGGGGCCCAGTTGAAAAAATCTTCCAAGGAGTAATATGATTTGTTTCTTGATCTTGTTTTTTATCCTGTAGTCGCTTCCTAAATTTATATATCTGTGAAGTTTTGAGTGGTGGAAGATTTCAGGCTGCCCATTGCCATGAAATGCAGTGACGGGCTTTTTCAATGCCGCTGCAAGAGTGGCTGTACCCGTTGTTAAACAATACATACTTTTGCATGAGGCAATAACGGAGCAAAATTCGGTTAAAGAAGGTGTATCCAGATAGTTGTCACAATCTATTACTATACTTCGGTTCTTTAATTTCCGCATTTGATAATTTACAGAAATATTGTTTTCTGCCAGCCAATTTTCTATCAAATGATTGCCCGACAGATCGCCTATATAAGAAACATAATTTGGATCATATACTATGGCATCCACAAGGGACGGGTTCAGCAAGGGCTGATAATAGATCTCCGGTTCATGAAACCGCAGGCCATCATCTAATCCGTATAATAGCATGATCCTATCCAGTAAATTCTCATTTTTGCCAACTTTCTTCGCTAGAAAAAAACTGCCTTTTTCGTCAGTAAATCCATCTACATAAGGATTTAACTCCCAAACAAATTTTTTATAATCGGGGTGCCTGAATATAGACCGGTTGGAGACC
>CAISDV010000179.1 GCA_903884185.1 uncultured Chitinophagaceae bacterium
CGTATCCCGTATCCCGTATCACATATCCCTAATCACCATCGCACTCGCCCCACCTCCACCATTACAAATGCCAGCTGCACCTATCTTACCGCCATTCTGTTTGAGTACATGAATGAGAGTAACAATGATCCTTGCGCCGCTGCAACCAAGGGGATGCCCTAATGAAACCGCGCCCCCATTGACATTTACTTTGGCGGGATCTAAATTCATCTTCAGCATATTGGCAATACCTACCACAGAGAATGCTTCGTTGAGTTCTACAAAATCTATATCGCTCATTTTCAATCCTGCTTTTTCTACAGCTTTGGGCACAGCGAGTGAAGGAGTAGTAGTGAACCATTCAGGCGCCTGCTCTGCATCGGCATAACTTTTAATTACTGCCAAAGGTTTTAGGCCTAAAGCATCTGCTTTTTCTTTGCTCATGAGCACTACCGCTGCAGCGCCATCATTCATGGTACTTGCATTGGCAGCGGTTACAGTTCCATCTTTTGTAAATGCGGGTTTCAACCCGGCTATTTTATCAAACTTTACATTGAATGGTTCTTCGTCTTTTGAGAATTTCAAAGACTCTCCTTTCCGTTGTGGTATTTCTACCGGCGCAATCTCTGCATCAAATTTTCCACCATTGCTTGCTGCCTGGCTTCGCTGATAACTTTCAATTGCAAATGCATCCTGTGCTTCGCGACTGATATTGCATTCCCTGGCACACAATTCTGCTGCATTACCCATAGCATAGTTATGATACACATCAGTTAATCCGTCTTTTGCCAGTCCATCTACTAATTCTACATTTCCATATTTATTTCCCCAACGCAATTTGGGCGAGTAGTAAGGGGTGTTGCTCATACTTTCCATCCCACCTGCCACAATAATATCTGCATCTCCTAATAAAATATTTTGCGCACCAATTGCAATGGCTTTCATCCCGCTGGCACATACTTTATTGATAGTTGTACATACAACACTATCAGGCAACCCTGCAAATTTTGCTGCCTGTCTTGCAGGCGCTTGTCCCAGGTTAGCTTGTAACACACAACCCATCAATACTTCCTGTACCTGTGATTGTTGTATTCCTGCACGTTCTACTGCTGCTTTAATGGCTACTGCACCTAATTGTGTAGCGGAAAGATCTTTGAGGCTGCCACCGAAACTTCCGATGGGTGTGCGTACGGCGGAGATGATATAGACTGTTCTGTTGTTCATATAGCTTTTGTTGGGGCAAAGATACGAACGAGTTGCCAGTTGCTGGTTACCGGTTGCTGGTTAACAGTAAGTTGTTAAAAAAAATAGTTTAGATTTATACCCATGAATAAATCCTTCCTCTTCGTACTGCTTTTATTATTTTTTCTCGGATCCTGCCGGGGGTATAAAATGCTGGATGGAAGGGCCACTCCAGTTTACCTGACACCGGATCCATCTGTTTTTAATGATACTGCATTCCCCGACCAGGGCATTTCATATGATGAATTGCATCAGGTAAGGGGAAATACAATTGGAGTGGCTGCACTGGAAAGAGGTGAAGTAACCAAGGTACTTATCTCTGAACCTACTTTTTTTAATGCCAGGGCCGATCATTTCCTTGTTTATCCCGGTGAACATATCACCATCAAAAAAGGAAATTATAATGATTATACTTTTGAGATCGATGGTAACCAGCAAAGAAATAATGAGTTGCTTTTCTTTAAGAAGTTTAGTGATGTTGCACAGTTTTATTATGTACCGGATCTAAAGCCAGCCTCTGTTAGCGCAATACTTGCTTTGGATGAAAAAGTAAAAACCGATATACCCGTTTTGGAATTATCCTCTGAACATATTTTTGATTCATTGTCTAATGTGTACAATGTTAGCAGCAAGTTCAAAAAAATAGCCAGGAATTATTTTGCAAACAGCCATTTATCACACCTGTTTCATTTATACTTAAAATATAAAGATACTTTGCTCGCACATGGATTGTATTATGAAAAATGTAACGAACTGATAGCAGCATATAACAATGTAACAGAAAAGGAAAAATTCAGAAATAACACCACCACTACTACATTGAGTGAGCTTGCAGACGAAGTACTTCCGCTACATATCTGGAGGATCAAAGACCAGAAAGAACTTCTTACTGCATTTGATTCTGTAGATGCTCATTTCCAGGGCCTGCCAAAAGATTACCTCTACAATCATCTCATGTACCAGGCGTTTAAAAAGAGAATAGAGATTCCTGCTGCGTATATGGAAAAATATGATGCCGCTTCCTACAATAAAGATTATAAAAAAATAATTGGGAATGTTATATCAGAACAGGAACGAAATGATGAAAAGGCAGGACACATCAGCAGTAATAGTTTAGTACAGGTAAATGGAAAGAAAATGAAAAGCCTCGAAGAATTACTGGATCAGAATAGGGGGAAATATGTCCTGCTTGATTTCTGGACAAGCTGGTGCGCACCTTGCAGGGAAGAAATTCAGCCGATGAAGAGATTAATGCAGGATTATTCTAAAGAAAATATTACTTTTCTCACCATATCACTCGACAGAGAAACACAACCCTGGAAAAAAGCAGTGATCGCCAGTAACCTTGACATAAAGACCAATTATCTCATGGTAAATCCAAATAAATCAGCGTTTGTAGAGAAATATGATATACACTCTATACCGCGTTATATATTGATTGATAAAGAAGGGAATATTATTAACCTGGAAGCACCTACACCCAGTGATCCTAAGCTTAGGCA
Organism: uncultured Chitinophagaceae bacterium; assembly: GCA_903884185.1. Lineage (GTDB taxonomy): Bacteria > Bacteroidota > Bacteroidia > Chitinophagales > Chitinophagaceae > CAISDV01. Next base: position 2,724 of record CAISDV010000179.1, read on the forward strand.
GGAATTAAAAGAGCTATTTAATAAGTAACTTTTTTCACGCAAAGCTGCAAGTCTAAAACAACGACGCAAATGTATTTCTCTGCGAAACTCCGCATCTCTCCGTCTCCCCGGTAAAAAATCAGCAACCCACCAACTCAGCATTAAGCTTCTTTGCCAGGCCGATTGCACCAGAGCGCATTACCGCGTCATGATTGTATTTAAAAGCGGGCTTGAGCATAAAAGACAAGAGGTTCATCCATTCTTTGGTGGTGGCAACGGTCCAATGATATTCTACATAAGTGATATAATCCTTCATGCTGAAATACCAAATGCCTGTTCCTTCCAATTCACCTTTTGCTTCGCCTGCAAGTAGTTTATTGTCTTCGCGTTGTGTAAGTTCCATATTGAAGGAGAGCTTGTATCCTAAAGGCGTTCCCCATTTATATTCTTTAATATCGCCTATCCCTCTTTCTTTTCCGCTGACGATATCTTTTACGCTTAATACTGATTTCCACCAATTGGACCAGTCGTTTGATTCATAAATGGCATTATATACTTTTTCTACCGGCGCTTTGATCTGCCACTTGGTAATAAAATGGTATTGCTGGGGCATAAAAATTGTTTGAACTAATATACGAAGTGAAGTAGAAAAAGGATGTGTGGCTGCATTTGCATTTTTTCACGCCCGCCCGAACGACATAGTCGGACAGGCGGGCGTGAAACATCATTCAAACAACTCCGGTTGCTTGGTCTCCTTTGGCTTATCGTCCCATGCCATTTCAACTGTCTTGCTATAATCCATCAGCTTGGCACCTACAGCCCTCCAGCCCATGGGCTCTACCATCTTAGCGATTTTGAATTTTGCCCTACGAACCTGTGATCCACGGCCTGTTTGTACAACAAGGATAGGCTCTTCATCTGTAGTAACAGTTTCCAACTTATTGCCTTCTCCCTCTTTAATGAAGAAAAACTTATTGTTGAGTGTAGTGGTTTCTATTTTGAAACGTTTAACATTGAACTGGCCTTTGTCGGCATCAAGATAAACTGCTGAAATAGTTTTCTCAGGATCAAATCTTTCTATCAGAATTATTTTATCAGCTTCGAAACGTTGTGTGAGTTCAGTATTGGTAAGTTCATAATTACCATCATCATATACCACCAATAAATTCTCATCTTCAAAACTTCCCAGGAATTCACCTTTCTCTTCGGTATTGAGCCTGCCGAATTTATTATCGAACCATAATTTCCTTCCTTCCAAAGTACTGCGGCCTGCTTCTTTTAGCTTAACTGTCTTGATGGGATATTTTGTAACCGTATTTCCCATGCTGCTACGCCCCTTTATTTCCAACTCTGTAAAATTGTACTCGAGTTCTTTGTTGCGGGCAGAACAATTGGGACTGAGAATAATTTTTACAACTTCGGCTTCTCCGTTTGGGTTGGCTGTGAAGTAGTGCACTTTGCTTTTATCACTTCCTTTGGTAAGGTCATATTCTTTGTCGCGCGTTACACCTGTTACATTGAACCGTTTACCATAACTGGTTCCTGTCTTACCATCAGCATAGATCATATTATAAGTTGTACGCTCATCATTCTTTGAGAATACACTGGCAAAAATGATCTCCTTTCCAATAAATACCTTCTCTCCCACTTTTACCACTTTCATGATGCCGCGGCGGGTGAAGACAATAATATCATCAAAATCAGAACACTCCACAACAAACTCATCTTTCTTCAAACTCGTTCCCACAAAGCCTTCTTCGCGGTTCATATATAGTTTGGTATTGGCGATTGCCACTTGTTGCACTTTGATATTATCAAACAATTTGATCTCCGTTTTTCTTTCTCTCCCCTTGCCATATTTCTTCAGGAGGTTCTCAAAATAGGCGACTGCATATTCTGTCAGATGCCCCAGGTCGTGCTTTACCTGTTTCATATCTGCTTCTAACCCTTTGATCTGTGCATTCAGTTCTTCAATATCGAGTTTATATATCCTGCGAACTGGCTTTTCAGTCAGCTTTAATACATCTTCCCTTTTTACATTGCGTTTTAATAATTTCCTGAAAGGAACAAACGCTTTCTCGATGGCTTCTATCACTTTATCCCAGGTCTCGTATTTCTTTTCGAGTTCCTTGTATATCTTTTCTTCAAAGAATATTTTTTCTAGAGATGTATAATGCCATTTGTCTTCCAGCTCTGCCAGTTTTATTTCTAATTCCTTGTTAAGAAGGAATTTAGTCTTGTCCACAGATGTCTTAAGTAATTCGGTTACATCAATAAATCTTGGCTTATGATCTTCGATAATACATGCATTGGGAGAAATGCTCACTTCGCAATCTGTAAAAGCATACAATGCATCAATAGTAATATCGGGTGAGATGCCCGGTGCAAGGTCTATCTGTAATTCTACATGTTCAGCAGTTACATCTGTTACTTTTTTGATCTTGATCTTGCCCTGGTCGTTGGCTTTGGTAATACTATCCGCAAGCGTAGAAGTAGTTACTCCATAAGGAACACTTTTAATGACCAGTGTCTTCTTATCCATCTCTTCTATCACCGCACGTAGTTTTACTTTACCTCCTCTGCCTCCATCCTGGTAATTGGTAATATCGATCATTCCACCCGTCAGAAAATCAGGATATAATTCAAACCTTCTTCCTTTTAAATATTTGATGGATGCTTCACATATCTCACAAAAATTATGAGGCAATATTTTAGTAGACAGCCCTACCGCAATTCCTTCTGCGCCCTGCGCCAGCAATAATGGAAATTTCATTGGCAATACCACAGGCTCCTGCTTTCTTCCGTCGTAACTTAACTGCCAGTCGGTGGTCTTTGGATTGAATGCTACTTCCAAAGCAAACTTAGAAAGCCTGGCTTCTATATAACGTGGTGCTGCTGCATCATCGCCTGTTCTTGCATCTCCCCAGTTACCCTGTGTATCAATCAGCAGGTCCTTTTGCCCCATATTCACCAATGCTTCACCAATACTTGCATCGCCATGTGGGTGATACTGCATGGACTGTCCAATGATGTTGGCCACTTTATTGTAACGGCCATCATCCATCTCTTTCATAGAGTGAAGAATACGGCGCTGCACGGGTTTCAGTCCGTCTTCTACTGCCGGTACAGCGCGCTCCAATATCACGTAAGAAGCATACTCAAGGAACCAGTTCTTATACTGTCCCTGTACGCCACTTTCGTTTTCATATACTCTGTTCTCTGCCTTTGCTTTTGTCTTTGCCATTGTTCCCTGCTATTTTTCGCCTGTTTCTTCCGCAATAAATGAATCATTGAAAGAAGGTTTTTTTATTTCTATTTCTTTCCATCCTTTGTTCCAATCGCCCTGTATTTCCAATCTTCCTTCTTCTGCCAGTTTACGCATCCGCCATACAATAAATACATCCCCTGTCTGTACTTTCAGTTTGCCGAAGAGATGATTTAATACTTTCTGTAGTTTTTGTGATTCGGAGGTGATGGCACCCAAAATATCTTTGTCGTAAAACGACACATCTTTGCCGGCGATCTTTTTACCACCTTCCAGTGTTCTCACCATTGCATTCTCTTCGCATATCTTTTTCCATTCATCAGGATCTACTTCAAATTCACTGAGCGTGATCAAACGTTCCAGCTTCTTTGCCTTTAAAAATTCTTTGGGCTGAATTTCATGCAAGACAGACGGATAAAATATTCCACCCTTCTCATTAATAAAAGGAAGATTATTGAGATACAGCACATGTATGCGCCCGGCATATTCTTTTAACTGGCTCATCAACCAGTAGTATCCGCATACATCATGATGATTCTGTCCCATCCATATCCACAACACTTCTTCCTCATTTTCATTTAGCTTCTGCAATAATCCTTCAACAGCGAGCCGGTCATTCACTGTTTCCAAAGAACTCATATATGGTGAGTGCTGCAATAATTCTTTCCACCATTCCCTCCGTTGGTCATATCCTTCGGGTTCATAAATATTGACGAGTGGGCCAACTGCAAAGTCGTCTGCTATTTGTACAATCTCGCCTGCCAGTGTTTCATCCATTTCTATGGCTGCCTGTAATACCTGTACATCTTGTGCCTGAAAAACTATATGTATCATGATGCTATTTGTGTTTCGTTTTCAATCAGATCCAATTCAAAGCGCAGATTATCAATAATAAAATCCTGCCGCTGTGGTGTATTCTTACCCATGTAATATTCAAGCAACTGCTGAATATGTTCGCCTTGTTCCAATATCACCGGTTGCAAGCGAATATCATCCCCAATAAATCTTCCAAACTCACCCGGAGATATTTCACCCAATCCTTTAAAGCGCGTAATCTCTGGCTTGTTACCTAATTTTTTAACTGCTGCCTGTTTTTCCGTTTCATCATAACAATAAATTGTCTCCTGTTTATTGCGTACACGGAACAAAGGTGTATCAAGGATAAATACATGTTGCTGTTTCACCAGGTCTGGGAAGAATTGCAGGAAGAAGGTCATCAATAAAAGCCGGATATGCATTCCATCCACATCGGCATCAGTGGCAATGACAATATTTTTATATCTCAACCCTTCCAATCCGTCTTCAATATTCAATGCATGCTGCAAGAGGTTGAACTCTTCATTTTCATATACAACTTTCTTGGTGAGTGCAAAAGAATTCAATGGCTTTCCACGAAGGCTAAATACTGCCTGTGTATCAACATTGCGCGATTTGGTAATGGAACCGCTGGCGCTATCTCCTTCTGTAATAAAGATGGTTGACCTGTTTCGTATTTCTATAAATTCTTCTTTATTTTTTGCAGGGAGTTCATCATTATAATGTGCCCGGCAGTCGCGCAGCTTTTTATTATGAAGGTTAGCTTTCTTGGCTCGCTCATTTGCCAGCTTTTTAATTCCTGCCAGTTCCTTTCTTTCTCTTTCATTCTGCTCGATCCTTTTCTTCAATGCTTCTGAAGTAGCAGGATTACGGTGCAGGTAATTGTCAAGCTCCTTTGCCAGGAATTCTTCTATGAATTTCTTTACCGAAATGCCGCCTTCAGATATGGATTGCGAACCCAGTTTGGTTTTGGTCTGGCTTTCAAATACAGGCTCCTGCAAACGAATACTCACAGCTGCAACAATACTCTGCCTTATATCTGACGCATCATAATCCTTCTTAAAAAAATCACGCACCACTTTTACATATGCTTCGCGGAATGCCTGCTGGTGCGTACCGCCTTGCGTGGTGTATTGTCCGTTGACAAAAGAAAAAATATCTTCCCCGTAATCATTGTTGTGAGAGAGGGCTACTTCTATGTCATCCCCTTTTAAATGAATGATGGGATAACACAATTCATCGGCATTGGTCTTATTCTGTAATAGATCGAGCAATCCGTTCTTGCTAACAAATCTCTTTCCATTGAAATTCACCACCAGCCCGGCATTCAGGTAACAATAATTCCACAACTGATTATTGATATAATCGTAGATAAAATGATAATTCCTGAATACCGTTTCATCGGCAACAAAACTTACCAAGGTTCCATTCTCTTCGGTGCTCTTTGCTTCTTTGTGGTCTTTTATTAAAACACCCCGTTCAAATTCGGCACTTTTTTCTTTTCCATCGCGGTAAGCGGTCACTTTAAATGAACTGCTCAATGCATTCACTGCTTTGGTACCCACACCGTTCAACCCAACACTTTTTTGAAATGCCTGGCTATCGTATTTGGCACCTGTATTGATCTTGCTTACCACATCCACCACTTTCCCCAATGGAATTCCACGGCCGTAATCACGAATGGTGACTGTTTTCCCTTCCACCGTAATATCCACATGTTTACCATAACCCATGGTATGCTCATCAATGCAATTATCTATCACTTCTTTCATCAGCACATAAATACCATCATCGGGTGCACTGCCATCGCCAAGTTTACCAATGTACATACCGGGTCGCAGGCGTATATGCTCTTTCCAGTCGAGGCTTTTGATATCATCCTCGGTATAGTTGCCTAATTGTTTTGTTTCCGCCATAATATGATTTTTTTCACCGCAGAGGCGGAGAGACGCAGAGGGGCGCAGAGAATATCTCAGCGAAACTCCCCGCCTTCGCGTCTCTGCGGTTAGAATTCCATCAACCCGCAAATCTAACTGCCTTCCTGCCCTGCAAATTTTTCTTTTTTCTACAAAACCATTGATAATGTGGATAAAGAAAACAGCCCGGCATTTTTCTGAACACTCAAATGTCATAGTGATTAGTTTTGCGGTATCTCAAACACACCTACATATCCCGAAACCAGTCTCCCGGTAATTGCCGCAGCAGTGAGTGCAAAAGAGGAAGAAAACCAGCGTTTCAGGGATTTCCTGGGAGAATACTCCGGCGATGCCATTGATGCTGCTGTCTTTGAGCTAAATGAAACCATTTCTGCACAAATTGATTGCACCACCTGTGGCAATTGCTGTAAAAGCCTGATGGTAAATATCACAAATGAAGAAGCGGACAGGCTTTCTGGTCACCTGCAACAAAGCAGGAATGATTTTGATGCACAGCATCTTGAGAAAGGTTCAAATGGGTTAATGATCATTAATAGTATGCCCTGCCATTTTCTTGCTAATAATAAGTGTACCATTTATGAATACCGGTTTAGTGGCTGCAAAGAATTTCCTGCCATGCACCTGCCGCATTTTAAAGAAAGATTGTTCACCACTTTTATGCATTATGGCCGCTGCCCTATTATTTTCAATGTGGTGGAGCAGTTGAAGGATGAGATGGGGTTTGAGAGTTGAATTGAAAAACTTCACTGTATCTTCCAACCATGATCAGGCAGGGCATTGATATCCTTCTTCAGCAAAACCATTTATGGAAGTGGCAACGAATTGGTTTGGTCACCAATGAAGCTGCCACTGACTCGCAAAACAAGCCTTCAAGGCAGGCATTATTACAGGCAGGTTTCAACATTATCAAACTATTTTCTCCCGAACACGGTTTAGATATGATTGGCGCTGATGGCGCTAAAATGCATGATGGTATAGATGAGCTTACAAAACTTCCTGTCATAAGTTTATATGGCGATAAGCTACAACCCACAGCAGAGGACTTGCATGACACTGATATTCTTTTATTTGACATTCCAGATATTGGCTGTCGTTTTTATACATATTTATGGACGATGACCCATGTACTGGAAGCATGTGGCAAGCATAATAAAAGATTGGTCATTCTTGATCGACCCAATCCACTATCAGGGAATTTACAATTAGCAGAAGGCCCAATGTTAGATGAAACAAATTGTGCTTCATTTATTGGCAGGTGGAATATCCCGTTGAAGCATAGTTGTACAATAGGTGAACTTGCATTGTATTTCTATCGCCCAAAAAAAATACAGGCAGATGTTGAAGTGATCCCCTGTAGTGGGTGGAATCGTGAAATGTTCCAACCTGATTGGGGATTAACTTTTGTGCCCACTTCTCCTGACATGAGGTCTTTTGATTCAGCTTTATTATATCCCGGGCTTGGTTTGCTGGAAGCTACTAATATTAGCATGGGAAGGGGAACAGAATTACCTTTCCAAATAGCAGGTGCCCCATGGATGAATCCGGAAAAGATTGTTGCAGAAAGTAATCTGCCGGGTGTCGTTCTCACTCCCATTCACTTTACACCTACCCAAAGCAGGTACAAAAATCAACTCTGTAAAGGCGTTAAGTTTGATGTGGCTGACAAAACTTCTTTTCATCCTGTTGCAACAGGGTTATCATTTATCAAGATGATTAAAGACATGTACCAGAGTCAATTTCAATGGGAGCCGTATTCAACCAATGTAAATCCTTCGGGCAGGCATCATTTGGACAAATTATCAGGAATATTTGAGAGTGAACAATTATTTGAACTTTCTTTGACAGAGTTTCAGCGAAAAATAAAGTATCTAACAAATATCCCGTCATGGGAAAATGACATACACCCTTTTTTATTGTATTAAAACAACCGCACATGAAAAATCAATTCCGGAATTTTCTTTTTATTCCCCTGTACCTTTTTTCTATCCAATCTATGGCACAGAAAGCAACTATGAACCCAGGTATCCTACCACTTACCAGTGATGGCAGAACTAGTATCCGCGGGTTAAGTGTTCCCGATGATAAGACGGTCTGGATCAGTGGCAGTAGCGGTAAAGTAGCCCGTTCAATAGATGCAGGCGTAACCTGGCAATGGATGACAGTGGCGGGTTATGAAAAAAAAGATTTTCGCGATATTGAAGCATTTGATGGCAATACGGCTATCATCATGGCTGTGGATGCACCTGCTATCATATTAAAAACAAAAGACGCAGGTAAGAACTGGTACAAGGTTTTTGAATATACTACCAAAGGAATGTTTTTAGATGCGATGGATTTTTCTGATGATAAGAACGGAGTTGTGATTGGCGATCCCATCAACAATAAGCTCTTTATTGCCTTTACAAAAGATGGCGGCGAAACATGGGAAAAGCGGGAAAAATACAGCGCCATTGACATGAATAAGGGCGAGGCATTTTTTGCATCCAGCGGGACCAATATCAAATTATGGCAGGATAAAAAATTGTCTGTACCTGTTTTTGTTTCTGGCGGCACAAGATCAAGATTGCTCCCGGCGGAATTGAATGATACGATTGCCATTGTGCAGGGAAAAGAATCTACCGGTGCTAACTCCATTGATGTATTTAAAGGAAAGGCAGTGATCGTTGGTGGCGATTTTGCAAAAGATGGTGATTCTCGTGATAATTGCCTGCTGGTAACATTGGGCAAAAAGCCTCAATTCAGCAAGCCACAAACTCCACCTCATGGTTACCGTTCCTGTGTGATCTATTTAAATGGAAAGCAACTCCTCACTTGTGGTACATCGGGAGTGGATATTTCGGGTGATGGAGGCAATAATTGGGAACTGGTGAGTAAAGACAGTTACCATGTCTGCAAGAAATCGAAGAAAGGCAGTGCCGTTTACCTGGCGGGAAGCAGGGGGAAGATCGCAAGATTGGAGTGGGAAGTATTAGCTACACCTGATCATTAAGCTTTTCCAAGCAGGAAAGCAGGATCTATATGCAGTTTCAGAAACGCAGCTTTGAGGAAATGGACATCTGGTTCTCTTTTCCCATTAAGTATTTGCGATAGTTTTGGTTCCGCAACACCCATCAATTTTGCCAGTTCCTTTTGTTTTAATTTCATTTCATACATCCGTAATTCTATCATTCCTTCAACCGTAGAAGGCGCAGGAATGGTGTATATATTCTTTTCATAAGCCTGTGCAGCCAGTGTCATAGAACGTAGTTTCACTATTTCACTTTTGCTAAGGTTAGCTTCGCCCTTATTCATGAGCTGCAGGATATCGGCCATGATCTTATTATACCGGGATACTGTTTTAATTGTTTTCATTTGAGGTTATCTTTTAAATTTTACCGTGGCAGCATCTATTTTATTATACGTTTCGTGCGTGCCTATAAAAAGTATATATACAGTTCTTATATTAAAATGTATCAAAGCGATCAATCGGTAATGATTACCGCGGATATTAAAAACATACCTGTCATTGCCAACGGCATCAACAGAATTAAACATTTCTTTTATTTCGTTAAAATTCGCCCAATCAGATTTTTCAGTAATAGTATACCAGTTATTCAATGTATCTGAAGTTCCTGGGTGGTTGGCCACAAATTCCCTGATCACACTGTAACTTATCACTACCATTCTCCTCATTTTACCTCTTCGCAAAAATAGAATAAAATTTCAATAAATGAAATTATTTTTTAATTATTGAATAATTATATGGGGTTAAGGAAATATTTTACCCCTTATTAAACCAGTAGATAAAACAGCAGTCTGAAAACTGAATTTTATCATTTTTATGCAGCAGGGTTTAATAAGGGCGCTTTTCGAGGCGCCTTTTATTTTTTGAAAGCAAAATATACCGCGCCCATAATAAGTGTAAAACTCATGAGGTAATTCCACCGCAAGGGTTCTTTTAAATAGATCACGGCAAAAAAACAGAAGATGATGAGTGTGATGACTTCCTGGATGATCTTTAGCTGGAAGCCAGTCCACCCGGCTGTATAACCCAACCTGTTGGCTGGAACCACCAGGCAATATTCAAAAAATGCAATGCACCAGCTAATGACAATAGCCTTCCACAATGGCAGGCCCTTTTCTTTCAGGTACCAGTACCAGGCGATGGTCATAAAACAGTTGGAGCAGACTAAAAGGCCGATGGTTTTCATACTTTTACCAAATTAAGGGGTGAATATTTGCATTAATAAAGGTAAGTATTGACAGTTTGCCAGCCTTACTAAAGCAGCACGGATATTGCAGAAATCTTACCAGAAAAGAAGTATATGAAAAAATTTCAGGCTATCATCAAGTTTACAATGGACGAGCATTTTATGTCATTCGTACCACCCCACCGTACTTATATCAATTACTTGATCAATAAGGAAATAATAGACAGTTATGCTGTGAGCATGGAGACGCAAACCTGTTGGGTTACCATCAATGCAGAATCCAAAGCTGCTGCAGATAAATACCTGTCCAAATCACCTTTATACAAGTATTGGAATTATACGATCGAGGAATTGTTTGTGTATGACAGTCAACAGTACAGGCTGCCTGCCTTACAGTTAAATTAAAAAAAAGTTTGGTTGATAGGTTTCAGCGCCTATTTTTGCAATCCCAAATAAGGGAGCATAGCTCAGCTGGTTTAGAGCATCTGCCTTACAAGCAGAGGGTCCGCGGTTCGAACCCGTGTGCTCCCACTTAATAATTAAGCACTTATAAGCCAAAAGCTAGTAAGTGCTTTTTTATTCCTTATTCACAATACAGTAAACCTTTTACTTTTTCTTATATAAAAGCTTCGTCTTCGGTATACGTTTGTTATCAGTCAATCTAATATTTACTGAATCTTGAATTCTCTCATGATCAAACAAATCTATTTTGCTTTTAACTTTTTTTATATCCTTCCTTCGTTTATCATCATTTGTAAGCCTCTTAAATTTATCAGATATACTCATCGAAATCAACGCTCTGACATAGTTATTATGAGGATCTGTAATGTCTAACAAAGTAGAGAGAGGTGTATAATCATCATCTATTTGAGTCAGAGTAGACCCAATTAGATAAGCAGAATATTCAGTGCGGAATCTAACTTCTTTTAGCAAACTTTTATCACTAAGAGCTTCAATAAGCTCATTAAACCCTTGTACAAGAGGTTCCTTTAACGTAATAGAATTATGATGAAATTCGAACCAGTATGACATTACCTTGTAAGCTCCATATCTTGTGTTACAAAGCAATTTAAACATATTGTATTCAGGGTCTTCTGTAGTAATTAAAAATTCGCTTGCTTTGGTCGCATTAATTATGTTTCTTTCAACACCCTTAATTCTTGAAGTTATCGGAGTGTTATACAATGCCTGCATTAGATGCCCTATTCCACTTAAATTAACTAAATAATCTCGAAAATCTTTGGGCTCTGATTTTTCAAGAATCTCCTCCATTAACTCAGGAGAATCCTTTGTCATGCCAGCATAAAAAATTGCAACGTTTTGCCACCATAAGTCATTAAAGCCTTCTATAAAGTATTTTTTGCCATTAATAGAATGGTTGTAGAACTGATATGC
>CAISDV010000180.1 GCA_903884185.1 uncultured Chitinophagaceae bacterium
TCCATGCCCAGCATCAATTGCGATCTTAAGTTTCCTGATATCAAGGCGCTCAGGTTGTCGCTTTACTTTTATCACCAATAATTTCCCTTTGTAACTAATACTATATCCCCAGTGCTGCTGGTGCTTTAACTCGATGGTCACCCTTACTACATCATCTTCTACCTGGTTATAATAAACGTTTTTTATTTCTTTGAGAGATTGCAGCTGTGTGATCCAGTTGGTATTGCTCTGCACACCATAAATATCCAGCATGATCCTGGAAGGGTCTATTTCCATCCAACTTTTATAAGGAAGGTGTTCATCTACGCTGATAGAAAGAATATCATAACAACTCTCTGTTCCTTTTACATTCCATGAACTGGTCAGATAAAATGGCTTTTCTTTTATAGAAGAATCGCGTTTAACAAACCCCTTATCAATATATGCTGTATGATATTTTGAAAGTTCTACCACATACATCGTGCGCGCAGAATCTATCACTCTTAATACAATATTGGTGTCGATATAACCGAGCTTAGCTCCTCCCAGCCTGTCTTCTCCAAGTCCGTAAGCAAGCGATGGCAATTTCCCTGTTGATTTGCCCAACCAATATGGGTGCGTAGAATCCTGGGCGGGTAAACGGGCTGCTACAAGCAATATGGCAGCGAGCAGTAGTTTCTTCATCACATGAAAGTAATAAAATCATTTTGCTTATCCGTTACCGGCAGGGCAAAAAAAGGGGAAGTAATTACTTCCCTATATTTTTAATCAAATTTTTTCAGCTTATTGGGTATCCAGAGGTCCCTGTAAATGAGGGTGAGGTTGAATTGAGTATAATTCTCCCTGATCAGGCCATAATTGGTAGTTCCTCTCACACCAATGTCCAATCCACCCTGTACACCAAAACTGGCAGAGCCACGCAATGGTGTAAAGCCCGCACCAAGTGTAAGGCCATAACTGGTAAGTTGTTTGCCATTGATCTTCAGGTATGATTCATCATAATATAATCCTGCCTGTAAAAAAGATCTTTCAAAAAATCCGCCATCACGAAGTTTTACTTTGTTGGCATATTCAAATCCTGCGGAGATCTTATTGCTGTTTACCAATTCGTAGCTAAGCCCCTGGTATTTAAGATCTCTCCATCCCTGGTAGCTATAGTCTACCGCAAGTGTATATTTATTATTCAATAAAGCAGCAATACCTCCTGAATACATCGCAGGCAGTATAAAAAAATTGTTTTTATAATATTGATTAGTGATAAGGAAAGAATTCCCTTCCTGTACCTGCAGGCTGTAATCGGCCCTGAGTTTTGTTTGTGGCGATGCTGTAGCGCCAAAAAACAAGCTTGTCTTTTCGCTTAATGTTGTATGGTATTGTAAGCCAAATTTAAAATAAAGATTACCCATGTTCAGGTTGCGGCTGGTAACAAGGTCACTGTCGTTAACGCCTCCACTGTTAAAGATCGTTTCCTTTTGGAGCATTTGTCCAAACAGGTATGATGTCTGAACACCAATTGACAAGTGTTTTGATATAAGAAAACTGTTGGTAATATAAAATTGTGTAGTATTTCCGGAGCCTTCATAATATGCCGGAGAAGTTAATGTGGTTCCCTGGATGGCTTTATTCGCTCCAAAAGAATAGTTGGATGTACTGAATGGCATCAGGCCCATGCTGACTGCCCAGCGTGATTTTACTTTGAGTGCAAGGGCTATTTTTTTAAATTGTATATCAGAAGATTGTGCCTCAGTAGTACTGTTCACAGGCGTGCCGGAATAAGTAATCGCTTTAAAACGCGTGGCCACTTCCATGTTGAAAAAATGTTCATCCATGTTACTGTAAGAAGCCGGGTTAGACTGGTACATATAGCGGTTGGAAAATAATGCCACGCCGGTATTCGCCATGCCGGTAGTGCGGTCAAAATAACTTCTTTCAATATCGCCTATACCAATCACTGAATACGGGGAAGTATTGTTTTGCGACCGGGCCGTTTGGGAGATCGAAACCAAAAAAAGTATAATGATAAGAGGCTGTATCTGCTTCATTAAAGCTACGTTTATAATTGAACCGCTACATAAAATATGTCTAACTCGATCTGGTTATTGACAACAGGATTGTGTTTATCGCCAATCACTGCCCTGCTGAATTGCGTTTCAAAGGCAGGGCTTGATGGTACCAATAGCAATCCATCCTGGTTATATGGATAGGATGGATCCTGTAAAACGGCATTCAGGTAACCGGTAAGATCATATGTATACGTGGTCTTGTTATTAAAGTAATCAAGAAATAAGCTTCCATACTGAACAGAAGAGGCCCCTGATGAGTTAGGGACGATCAAACTGTTACCCAATTCATTCGCCAGGGTTGTAGTTGACAATTTCAGTAGCGGAGGCAAATAATAGAATGGGCTATATGAGCTTTGCACCGGCCGGATGACCAGTTGGGCACGCAACAGTTTAAGATAGTTGGGCAGTTTTAAAATATTTTGAATATTGGGAAACCGCAGTTTGATCATTGTACCAGAAGCAGATTGCGTAAATGACATATTATTGGTGGCAGTACTGCTGATCACATTTTTCTTTCCAGGTGCATTCAATGGGCCAAGGTTAGTTAATGGAGTACCACTTCTGTCTACTGTTATATTAGTGAAATGGTGATTCGTATTGGCCAGGATAAATGAAACCGAAGCAGTATCCTTGTACAAACTAGGCACGTGATAAGCCAGGTGAATACTCATACTGTCCCTGAATCCGAATATAGCCGAGCTGGAAGAAGTTGAACTGATACGCAGGCCATTAAAATAATTAAGGAAAAAGGTGGCATTCTGAATAATAGGGTCTCCGGCTTTTATTTTTGCCAAGAGTGTTGTACCCAAAACATCGCTCAGCCTTACATGAATGCTGTCTGTGAGGTTGGGCCTGATAAGAACATCCGTTGAACCCAGTGGAGTGGGGTTCACTGCAAAATGATCTGTATTATAAAGTGAAAA
>CAISDV010000181.1 GCA_903884185.1 uncultured Chitinophagaceae bacterium
CAGTTCAGGGGTACCGAGCTTCCCATCCCTGCTGCTTATTTTATTCGGAATACCCACATTGATCACTGGAATAGCATGTAAGCTAAAACCTATGCTGATCGGGGGTATCCTGTGTTATGTATTTTTTATTATTTCCTGTTTTACTTCATTTACAGGTGATATGTTCCTGTGTGGATTGGCCGGCATATTTAACTGGCTGATACCCGGAATTATTTTACGCAACAAATACTTAAAAGGACAAGGCTGTTAATGTTTAAAGAACTGGATCCCATATTACATTCACAACTTCGCCTCGCAGTAATGAGTTTGCTCATTGGTGTAAAGGAGGCGGAGTTTACTTTTATCCGTGAAAAGACGAATTCTACGGCGGGTAATCTTTCTGTGCAGGTGCAGAAATTAAAAGATGCAGGGTATATAGACGTTTCCAAAAAATTCAAGGATAACTATCCGCTAACCACTTGTCATATCACAAAAAAAGGGATCGCTGCATTTGAAGCGTATGTAAAAGCTTTGCAGGAATATTTGCAGGTAAAAAAATAATTATCCCTCTGCTTCTTCGATTCTTTCATCCACTGTATTGGCAAATAAGCGGGCGCTCATTTTCTTGAGCGGGTTTTGCCTGGCTGCTTCGTATCCCATCCGCCTCCTGCAAATATCTATCGCTTCAAAAATGGCAGCGAAAAAGGAACTGCAATCTGCTACGCCTTTGCCGGCAATATCAAACGCAGTGCCATGGTCAGGGCTTGTACGCACCACACCCAACCCGGCAGTATAATTTACGCCTTCACCGGCAGCCAATGATTTGAAAGGGATCAATCCCTGGTCATGATACATGGCCAATACCACATCAAATTTTTCATGAGAGCCTCTTGCAAAAAATGCATCTGCGCTATAAGGCCCAAAGACCATCATACCATGTTTGGCATCTTTGATAGCGGGCTTGATAATTGTTTCTTCTTCGGTACCAACCAGGCCATCGTCGCCGGCATGTGGATTCAATCCCAATACAGCAATGCGTGGTTTATCGATTCCGAAATCTTTTTGCAGGCTTCCGTTAATGATTCGCAGCTTGCTGATGATATTTTCTTTTGTAACATGTTTGGCTATCTCGCTCACAGGTATATGCTCCGTTAATAATGCTACCCTCATATTATCAGCCACCATCATCATGGCAACATCCGGTGCATTGAATTCATTTTTTAGATAAGGCGTATGCCCGGTGTATTTAAAACGTTCAGACTGGATATTTTTTTTATGGATAGGTGCTGTTACCAATGCATGAATCTGCCCGCCTTTTAATGCTTTCACACCTTCCTGTAAAGAGATCAAAGCGTATTTGCCACCTGTCTCATTCAGGATACCGGGATTGATGGCCACTTCTTCTTCCCAACAATTGTAGAGGTTTACCTGTTTGGTGCTGAGTTTGTTGAACTCTTTCGTGGTATTATAAACGAAATTGATATCGGGCATGCTTTTGCGGTAAAAGTTGATGCTTTTGGCGCTGGCAAAAACAACAGGGGTACACAAGTCCATGATACTGCCGCTTGAAAGGGCTTTAATGATCAATTCCATGCCAATACCATTCAGGTCGCCACAGGTAAAACCTATCACCGGTTTTTGTTGTTCAATGCTCATGCTCTTGTTTTAGGAGCCAAAGTTAAGGAGATTGGGATAGCGGTAAGCGGATAATAAGAAGGGCTTACTTTTGCGGGCATGCAATACACGCTGAAGAAATCGCTTGGCCAGCATTTTTTAAAGGATGAGAGTATCTGTAAAAAGATAGTGGCGGCATTACAGGAAGACCCTTTACAGCAATTGCTGGAAGTAGGCCCTGGTGGTGGTGCACTGACAAAATATTTATTGCAGTTGGAGGGGATCGATTTTAAGGCGGTGGAGCTTGATACGGAAAAAGTAAACTACCTGCAGACAACCTATCCAGCCATAACAGGTAAGATCATTCATGCAGATTTCCTGGAAATTGAACCTCCCTTCAAAGGAAGTTTTACTGTAGCAGGTAATTTTCCTTACAATATATCTTCACAGATATTATTCCGCGTCTTGGAATGGGAAACACAGGTTCCGGTGATGATAGGCATGTTTCAAAAAGAAGTGGCGCAAAGGATCGCGGCAGGGCCGGGTAGTAAGATCTATGGAATACTCAGTGTACTGGTTCAGGCTTTTTATGAAGTGGAATATTTGTTTGATGTTAGCCCCGATTGTTTTATTCCGCCGCCAAAAGTAATGAGTGGGGTGATCCGTCTCAGGCGAAAAAATACACCCCTCGAAACCAAAAGCAGGAAACTTTTCTTTACACTTGTGAAGACAGCTTTCAACCAAAGAAGAAAAACACTGCGCAATGCAACAAGAAGTTTGTTTGATGAGAATGAATTGAAGAACGAAATATTTAATAAACGAGCAGAACAATTAAGTATAGAAGATTTTGCCAGGCTCACCTTTAAAATTGGAGCAATTAAAAGCCCTGAAATAATAGAGGATAATGAAACGTAAAGCGATCATCACCGCAAAAACACATGAATACCTTTTGCAGTCATTGCAAGACAAGGGCTTTGAAGTATTGTATCATCCCGGCATCTCTTATGATGCTTTGAGTGAATTGATATATGATGCCGAAGGATTGATCGTCACAACAAAGCTGAATATTGATAAAACTATTATTGATAAAGCATCGAATCTAAAATGGATCGGCAGGTTAGGTAGTGGCATGGAACAGATAGATGTGGCTTATGCAGAGAGCAAAGGCATCCGTTGTGTAAGCAGTCCTGAAGGTAATCGCAATGCAGTAGCCGAACATACACTCGGATTACTATTGAGCCTGATGAAAAAAATTTCTTCGGCTAATAAAGAAGTGGCGGAAGGAAAATGGCTGAGAGAAGAAAATAGGGGAGATGAACTAAGTGGTAAAACAGTTGGCATTATTGGTTTTGGAAACACGGGTTCTGCTTTTGCGAAACTACTGGCGGGTTTTGATGTAACTGTATTGGCGAATGATAAATATAAATTTGGCTTCGCGAAAAATTATGTTAGAGAAGCAGGGCCGGAACAGATAGCACGTTATGCTGATGTAGTGAGCCTGCATTTGCCACTGACCGATGAAACTTTTCATTACAGTAATTCAGCTTTTTTCAATTCACTTAAAAAGCAACCTTATTTTTTAAGTGCTTGCCGGGGTAAGGTAACTGATACGGAAGCATTGGTTCAGGCATTGAGATCGGGCAAGATAAAAGGTGCCGGTTTGGATGTATTGGAAAATGAGAACCTGTCCTCCTATTCAGATGCTGAGCAGGTACAGATTGACTGGTTATCGGCACAGCCTAATACGATCATAACTCCTCATATTGCAGGCTACAGCCAGGAGGCTTTTTACAAGATGGCCGAGGTTTTACTGCAAAAATTGGCCTTGTAGTTTGGTGGTTTTAGAAAAGGATTTCTTATATTTGTTACCTGCAACGCTGCAATAAAATGTGGCGTTGTATTTTTTTTATCTCTTTTTAAACGGGATGATCATGAGCGAATATGTAACTAAAGAGACGTTTGAGAAAATGCGCGAGGAATTGCAGCACATGAAAGGTATTTTGAGGCCAGCCGCTTCAAAAGCCATTGGTGAAGCGCGCGAAAAAGGCGACCTGAAAGAAAATGCAGAATACGACGCTGCCAAAGAGGCCCAGGGCATGCTGGAAGCCAAGATCAAGCAATTGGAAGGCGTGATATCTAATTCGAAGATCGTTGACCCAAGTTCCATTGATACCAGCAAAGTGGCGGTACTGACCAAGGTAACGATCACGAATATTGCTACAAAAAAATCTGTTACATACCAGATTGTTGGTGAAAAAGAAGCTGACCTCAAGGCCGGAAAAATTTCTGCTACATCACCTATTGGTAAAGGCCTGTTGGGTAAAGCCAAAGGCGAAATAGCAGAGATTCAGGCGCCCACCGGCATCATAAAATTCAAGGTGGAAAATATCAGTATTTAATTCTGAACCGTGGCATGACTTTATTCTCAAAGATCATAGCAGGAGAGATCCCCTCATATAAGATCGCGGAAGATGAAAAATTCTACGCTTTCCTGGATATTTTTCCATCGGCGCACGGCCATACTTTGATAGTTCCGAAAATTGAAACAGATCAATTGTTTGATTTGCCTGCTGACTATCTCGCGGGTATTCTTGTATTTGCGCAACCCATAGCAAATGCTATTCGTGAAGCTTTTTCCTGCAACCGCGTCAATATCATTACTATTGGCTTTGAAGTGCCACATGCACATATTCATTTATTACCAATGAATGGAATGGCTGATGCACATGCGCTCTCAAAAAAAATAAAAACATCTCCGCAGGAACTCGAAGAAGCACAGAAAAAAATACTGGCTGCATTGTCTCGCCAATAGTTGTATTATTTTACTTTGGAAGGATGCTTCTTAATAAAATCTTCCCACCCCTTAAAACCTTTCCCCGCTTTTGCTAAAGGAGAAGATGACTGGTAATGATGACAGAGCGCAACAGCCAAAGCATCCGTAGCATCAAAATATTGTGGTTTCTCTTCAATGTTCAGGGTACGCTGTAACATTTTCCAAACCTGTTCTTTGTCTGCATTGCCATTGCCGGCAACAGATTGTTTTACTTTTTTGGGCGAATATTCTGTTACGGTCAGCCCGGCCTGCATAGCTGCTGCGATAGCAACACCCTGCGCTCTCCCTAACTTTAACATGCTTTGTACATTCTTCCCAAAAAAAGGCGCTTCAATAGCAAAAGTGGAAGGCCGATAGAGGCGTATCAATTCACAAACCTTGGTATGTATCTTTTCAAGCCTTTCGTAAATGTCTTTATGAGCCGTCAGTTTCAATGTATCCATCAGCAACACCCGTGGTTTATTGCCATCCACTTTTAATAAAGCATAACCCATCAATTGTGTGCCGGGGTCTATGCCTAGTATGATCTCAGATTTCTTCATCTTCGTGAAAATAGTTTATTCCGGCCACATGTTTTTATATCTCGCTATTTCAACCGTTCTTTGCAGGGTATAACACCGGATAACCTGCAGAAAAAATTAAAAATATTCTTCAATTATTTTGTCGGGCCCGTCCTGCTGGTGTGGGTGATCTTTACGATCTACCACCAGGTTCATAACCAGAGAAATATTTTCAACACATGGCAGGGAGTGGTGGCTTCATTTACCGGGCCTCAATGGTGGAAATTTCCACTCGTATGCATTTTAATGTTCCTTAACTGGGGACTGGAAGCAGCTAAGTGGAAATTGCTTGTAAGCGGCTTACAAAAAATATCTTTTGGAAAAGCATTCAAATCTATTTTCTCGGGCCAGGCATTTGCATTCAATACATTAAATGGAACGGGCGAATATATAGGCCGTATGTTTTACCTGGATGAAGGCAACCGCCTTCGTGCTATTGCTTTGTCCATTGTTGGTAGCCTCAGCCAGATCATAGTTACATTGGTGATGGGGCTTTTTGCATTGGTGTACCTGCGTTTTTTTGTGCTGGACAGCGAACACCAGTTAAAAGGGCTCTCTAAATTTTGGCTGAACGGGCTTATGTTTGGTTTAACATTTGGTACTGCAGTATTGATAATTGTATATTTCAGTTTGTCGTGGATAACGGCATTGGTTGAAAAAATACCTTTTGTTTCCAAGTATGGTTTTTTTATCAGGAAGGTGGAAGAGCTGCATTGGAAAGAATTAACAAGAATTTTAGGGCTTTCATTCGCCCGTTACCTTGTGTTTGTCGTTCAATACTTATTATTGCTTCAGTTCTTTCAGGTGGATGCAAACTGGCTTCAATTATGCTGGGTAGTGTGTGTCATGTTTCTTGTGCTGGCAGTGGTTCCAAGCATAGCTTTGGCTGAGTTGGGGCTGCGTGGCGAAGTAAGCATACAGTTGTTGGGATTGCTCAGCACGAACACAGTTGGCATACTTTTTACAGCAACAGGTATATGGTTCATTAACCGTGCAGTGCCCGCCCTGGCGGGGAGTTTGTTTATTTTAGGAAAAAAACTGTTTAAGAATAAAGAGTGAAAAAAATTACCATCTTCATCGTGTCATCGCTTATGTGGATCCGGTTATCGGCCGGGGATGATTTTTGCGGCATCCGCAACCTTGCTTTCCAGGGTGGAGAAGATATTCGGTTTACTATTTTTTATTCGGTGATAGGTATTTATATTAATGCGGGCAATGCAACTTTTACTACGGCGGTTGAAAAGATGAATAATAAAACTGTTTACCATGTGGTGGGTTCAGGAAGTTCAAACCCCAGCTATGATTGGATATTTAAAGTGCGTGATAAATACGAAACGTACTTTGATACAGCCACCCTGCAGCCGTATAAATTTTTGCGAGATGTGAATGAAGGCGGATATAAAACGTATGAGGATGTAACTTTCAATCAGCAAACAAATACCGCAGTTACAACAAAAGGTGTCTTTAAAGTACCCAATTGTATCCAGGATGTGCTGAGCGCTGTTTATTATGCAAGGAACATTGACTTTTCCAAATACAAACCCGACGATAAGATACCTTTTAATATGTTTCTTGATAATGAAGTATATAGCCTTTACATAAAATATATCGGAAAAGAAACTGTCAAAACAAAATACGGAAAGTTTCACGCTATTAAATTCAAGCCTTTACTGATCAAGGGAACATTGTTCCAGGGTGGTGAAAAGATGACGGTTTGGGTAAGTGATGATGCCAATCATATTCCGCTTAGAATAGAAAGCCCTATTGTGGTGGGCAGCGTAAAGATCGACATGATGCAGTACCGTAACCTGCGTTATCCATTGAGTTCAATGATCGAATTCAGGTAATTGTCTTTTTTAGAATTGCAGGTAAATAGGTTTGATCACATCAGACTGCCTGAACTGTATCACCAAATAAATAGAAATAAACAGGTAAAGGATCTTCACTGGCACCGGCCATTTCCGGATAAACAAATGATACTTTGTTTCGTTTTTTGCAGATATGCCGTGCAGCATAAAAGCAACCAGCAGCATCAGGAATACGCTGGAATAATTAGAGAACAACTCCTTTGCCACATCCAGCCTGAAATTTAAAAATATCTGTTTGATGAATATCCAGCTGTTGTGAAAAGTATCGCACCTGAAAAATATCCAGCAGAAACAAACAAAATGAAAAGTGATAATGATGCCGATCCATTTTTTTATTGTCGGTGGAAGCGAAAAAGAAAAATTTAATTTCTTCGCTATGCTTATTCTCAATTTATCCAATGCCAATGCGGCGCCGTGCAATCCTCCCCAAAAAATAAAATTCCAGTTAGCACCATGCCAGAAACCACCCAAAAGCATGGTAATGAAAAGATTTTTATAGGTATTGAATTTTCCTTTCCTGCTTCCACCCAGCGGAATGTATAAATAATCCCTTAGCCAGGTGGATAAAGAGATATGCCATCTTCTCCAGAACTCAGTAATGGAAGAGGATTGGTAAGGTGATAAAAAATTGATATTGATATCAAACCCTATCCAGCGGGCGATACCTCTTGCCATATCCGAATAACCTGAGAAGTCGCAGTATATCACCATCGCATAGCAATAGACTGCTAATAAACATTCGATACCTGTATGTGCTGAAGGGTTGTCGAATATGTACATCACATAGTTGGCGTTGATATAATCACTGATAACCACTTTCTTTATCAGCCCCGAACAAAGAAGGTACAGGCCTTCACTCAGCTGTTCCTCGCCGACAAATGGTTTGCGGTTGATCTGTGGAATAAAGTCGGCGGCACGCACAATAGGCCCCATCATCAACTTGGGAAAGAAGGAAAGAAAAAATAAATAATCAATGAATTTGGTCACCGGCTTAAAAGTGCCCCGGTACACATCTACCGTATAGCTCAGGTTTTCAAATGTGTAAAAAGAAATACCAATGGGCAAGATCAGTTTCAAAGCATTGATATGTGAACTCGAAAAATCATTAACCAACCCGATAAAAAAATTAGTGTACTTAAAATAGAATAATAATCCAAGGTTCAGTGTGATGCTTAACAACAAAAGTGCTTTTTTCTTTTTACCCTGTTCGGAACGATAGATGAGATTGCTGACATTATAATCAACAACCGCGGCTATGAG
>CAISDV010000182.1 GCA_903884185.1 uncultured Chitinophagaceae bacterium
ATTCAAGCAAATATAAGGGAAGAAGCTGAAGATATCCCTTTGATAGTTTTTATTGTTTCGATGCAACGCATGGCAGCGCGCCAGGGTCCTAGTGTATGAGAGCTGGAGGGCCCCACACCGATCTTGAACATATCAAACACTGAAATAGATTCGTGCGGCATAGAATATTATCACAATAATAGATGAAATACCGGCAAAGAACAGTCAAAAATCGACCAGATGGCCAAATGATAATAGAAAAATACATAATTTCACCCATTCATTTCAAATAGTACATCATGAGAAAAACAATGTTGAAGAGTTTTGCAATTCTATTTTCCTTTTCAGTATTACTGTTGGCCGGTTGCTCAAAAAGTGCTTCCGATACCCCCGCAACTACAGCCAATCTTTCTGTATTAAATTTATCACCTGATGCCGGCGGCCTTGATTTTTTTGTAGGCGGGCTTAGGGTTGTGACCAATTTAACCTACCCTCAATATACCGGTTATACCCAATTCCTTGCGGGTTCATTAGGGATCAATGTTGCTCCGAATAATACCACGACCAACCTTATTGGAGGTACATTGAATATGAATTCAGGGAGCTATGCATCTTTCTTTATTGTGGATTCACTTAGTAAAATAAAGGCAAAGCCCATATTTGATGACCTGAAAGCCCCTTCCACTGATTCAGTAAAGATCCGCTTTTTTCACTTCAGCCCTAACCTGGCTTCAGTAGATGTTTCTATCTCGGGCGGCGCAACATTGTTCCCTGGCAGGAAATTCAGCGATCAGGATTCTATTCCTAACCTGGCAGCTTTCTCTTACCTGAAAGCAGGTTCATATACATTCCAGATGAAGAATACAGGCGGTTCAACTGTACTGGCATCTATCAGCAGTTTGAACTTCATAGGCGGCAAGATATATACCTTGTATGCTTATGGATGTGTTGGAGGAACAGGCACACAGGTGCTGAACCTTGGTTCCCTGCTTCATAATTAGTACCTTTTATTTCAACACTTCATTCAAATATTTATTACCAGTTCGGTAATAAGAATGTTATCATGCATGGCTATCTGCCTTTAATCCTTTCGCATATTTGCATACATTTGCACGCATTATAAATCACAAATGAGCATGCAACTTTCTTCTTTTTTACAGCGATTTAATGAACCCGAAACTTTAAAAATGTCCAAACTGGGCAGGGAACTCAGGGCCAAAGGAATTGATGTCATAGACCTTAGCATTGGTGAACCCGATTTTGATACTCCCCAGCATATTAAAGATGCAGCCGTTGCTGCGATCCGCGATAATTGGAGCCACTACACTCCTGTTGCAGGCTTTATAGACCTGCGTGAAGCTATCTGTACAAAATTCAATAGAGATAATAATCTCCAATATCTTCCTTCCAATATCGTTGCATCAACGGGTGCCAAACAAAGTTTAGCCAATGCAATACTGGCGCTTGTGGATGAAGGTGAGGAAGTGATCATCCCCACACCTTACTGGGTCACTTATTCCGAACTGGTCAAGATCGCAAAAGGGAAAGTGGTGGAAGTGCGAACTTCATTGCAAAGTGAGTTCAAGGTCACACCGGCCCAACTGGAAGCTTCGATCACGGATAGAACAAAACTGTTTTTATTTTCTTCCCCCTGCAATCCATCCGGTTCAGTGTATAGTAAAACAGAACTGGAAGCGCTGGCAAATGTTTTCAGGAAACATCCGCAGGTCTATATTATTTCTGATGAGATATATGAATACATCAACTTTGTTGGTGCACATCAAAGCATCGCACAATTTGACGACCTGAAAGACCGCGTGATCATTGTAAATGGATTAAGTAAAGGGTTTGCAATGACAGGCTGGCGATTGGGATATATTGCCGCCAATGATGAAATAGCCAAAGCCTGCGAAAAGATACAGGGGCAATTCACCAGTGGGCCAAATTCCATCGCACAAAAAGCAGCCGTGACCGCACTTACAACTGACCTCAGGCCTTCGCTTGATATGGTAAAAGAGTTTACAAACCGCAGAAAACGTGTGCTGGAACTGGTAAAGGAAATTCCCGGCCTCCCATGTTTTGAACCACAAGGTGCTTTCTATATTTTTCCTGATGTATCTTCTTATTTTGGCAAATCAGATGGAACAAACACTATCAGCAATGCGTCTGACTTCAGTATGTACCTGTTGAATACTGCCCATGTTTCTTCTGTGATGGGCGATGCATTTGGTGAACCGCATTGTGTCCGTTTTTCTTTTGCCAACAGTATGCAGAATATAGAAAGAGGATGGGCAAGGATCAAAGAAGCACTGGCCAAACTGAAATAATTCTTTCACCGGTATGCAGGAAAAACTCATCATGTTCGAAAACCGCCTGCTGAAAGTGTACAAACATATCAGCAAGCAGGCAAAAAGGCAGAATATTTCCTGCTATCGCATCTACGACCATGACCTCTCTGAATTTCCTTTTTGCATTGAGCGTTATGATGACAAGATATACCTGGCCGAATACCTGCGCCGCCATGGCATGACCGATGAAGAACATGAACAATGGCTGGAAGAATGTGTGGGCGTGATTTGCAGGCTGACAGATACAAAAGATGAAAATGTTTTTATCAGGCAGAGAAAAAGAAAATCCAACCGGCACGACCAGTATGAAAAGATAGGCACCGAAGGTGATTTTTTTACTGTGGAAGAAAATGGTTTGAAGTTTCTTGTCAACCTCACTGACTACCTCGACACCGGTTTATTCCTTGATCACCGCATTACACGCGGGATGGTACAGCAACAATGTGCCGGCAAGCATGTATTGAATTTATTTTGTTACACGGGTTCTTTCTCGGTGTATGCCGCAGCAGGAAATGCAGCTTCTGTTACTTCAGTTGATCTTTCTAAAACTTATCTTAATTGGGGCGAAGATAATTTTGTGATCAACAGGTTCAAGGACAAAACAAAATATCATTTTGTACATGCTGATGTAAAGCAGTATTTAAAAACATTGCCTCGGGGAAAGTTTGGGTTGGTGGTGATAGACCCTCCCACTTTCAGTAACAGCAAACGCATGAAAGATTTTCTAGACATCCAGCGCGACCATGTTGAATTATTGAATGATGTATTGGCCGCTACTTCTGCTGGTGGCATTGTTTATTTCAGCACTAACTTTTCTAAATTTATTTTGGAAGCCGAAAAAATACAGGCAACTGACATCAAAAACATCACCAAAGCCACTACTCCATTTGATTTTGAAGGAAAATTAAAAAGATGGTGTTACAGGATAACGAAGTAAAGATTATTTACAGTTACCCCTGTGCCAGCCCTGCGTGATAAATTCATTGGCTCTTTTCGCCATATCATCTATTAGCCTGTCGGGTGTTACATATTCCTGCGCAAGGGTGTAATTAAACAGGTAGCCTTCTCCTAAGCCATTCACAGTAACATTGGCGCCATAATGATTATAACCGTCGTTAGTGATAGTAACAGCAAAGATCAGGTTAGGTGTTACGCCGTCTGATATCCTGTAAACAGAATTCCTGCTTTTGAGCGCTTCAAGGAATAAACTTGGGAAATTTTCACGTGCCGCAAAAAGGTCCTTCATATTATAACCCGCATCAAAATTTATCTTGACCAGTAATGTACTGGAGGTAACAGCTGCATGTGTTACACATGGCTCGGGGGCAACTTTCCTTGGTGCACGATAAGAAGGAGGCGGAGTGCTAGCTAAAGCCATCAGAAAAAATCCTGCAATAACCAGTGCGGTAAAAAAATATGAGTTCCTATTTTTCATATTTGACAGATATTAGAACCGGGAAACAAATAATAAATACCAGCAAGATCGCCGCATATAACAAGATATCGTACCAATCGAAAGTCCCTCCAATTATTCTAAAATATTGTGCAGCTTCAACGATAAACGGCAGTGTTAAAATAAGTAATTTCTGAAACAGTTGCAAAAAAATCAACCTTGATACAACAACCGTAACCAGGTATAAGGCGCTGCACCACATTATATCGGAAAAATAGCCTGTCATCAAATGCCTGAGCGTTTCGTTTTGTATCAGCAAAGGGTTGCCGCTACTAAATCCTGCAATATGAAAGGCGAGGATATTTGGTTGAAAAAGAAGGTAATTGATCACCCCCAATAACAGGCAGGCAAGTGCAACGATGAGAAGCGTTTTATTTTTGGCGGTTACGCTCATATAAAAAGATCACTGAATATGATGGTCAAAAAAACTATTGCAAAGTATCGCGCCTGAGAAGCAATTCCCTTTGATAGCCAAATATTTTGTAGTAATAATATATTCTGTATTCGCTGATCACAGTATCCTTGTTACATATTACCTGGAGCTTGTATAAATTTTTATTGCTGTATGAATGCCAGAAAGCGCCTTTGGATGACACAGTATAAGATGGGTCGCCGAGGTATTCATATATCATATCTCTTTTCTGTCCGAGAGGTATTTTTTTCCAAAGCAGAGGGATAGTGGCTTCTGCCAGTTTAGGAACAGCATAATACAGTGAAAGAATGTACAACCCGGCCATGAAGACAATAAAGACAATAAAATATTTTATCCATTTTTTCATTTGCATTCTTCTTGTAAGCTTCCCTTATTTTTCAAATCCATAATCGCGCTGTACCAGGCATATCCTTGTTTTATAGTTTGAATACCATTGTTCTC
This sequence comes from uncultured Chitinophagaceae bacterium, assembly GCA_903884185.1. GTDB lineage: Bacteria > Bacteroidota > Bacteroidia > Chitinophagales > Chitinophagaceae > CAISDV01. The sequence goes on from CAISDV010000182.1 coordinate 4,655, forward strand.
TGCCTTGCTTTTGAGCAAAAAGATGTTCGGTATTCTGTTTCCAGTTTTTGATGGCTTCCAGGCTTTCCCAGTACGAAACGGTGATACCTAATCCATCGCGCGCAGATTCATGCCCCAGGTAACCGGGCTGTTGTACAGCAAGCTCCGCCATGCGCTCACTTGTTTTATCATAGCCTGCTTCCCCTTCTGTGCGCAAAGAGGTAAAGATCACTGCATAATACGGCGGCTGTGGCGTTTTCGCGATCATATTGTCTCCAGTTGTTTTTTGGTGAATTCATTTTCGGTATTTCCTGTATTCAATGTAGCAGCAGGTTCAAATAACATCACCCATACTTCTTCTTTGGCAACCGGGCAATGCTCCACTCCTTTTGGCACCACCAGCATATCGCCTTCGAGTAATTCAATATTTCTATCCCTGAACTGCATGACAAAATTTCCTTTCACCACATAAAAAAGTTCGTCTTCATTTTCATGGCTATGCCAGACAAATTCCCCGGCAAATTTTCCCAGCTTTACCTGCTGTCCATTCAGATCAGCGATGATCTTTGGGGAAAAGTGTTCTGAGAATTTCGAGAACTTTTCAAGCAGGTTCATTTTTTCAATTTGCATATCAGTCTTTTTTTATTCTGCTGCTAAACCGTTGATGTAATTGTAATACCTGTGGCATCAGTAATTGCTGTTCGTCATTCATCAAAACAAAATCACAGAGCTTCATTTTTGTTTCTTCATCTATTTGTTTATCCATCCGGGATAATACATCTTCTTTTGTAACATGATCGCGGTTCATAGCCCTTTGTATGCGCAGAGGCCTTGGTGCACTTACTCCAATAACAAGGTCCAAATTAAAAGCAGACCCTGCTTCAAACATCAGCGCTGCTTCTTTTATCACATAAGGTGCAGATTGTTTCTTCAGCCATTGCAACCCGGCATTGATGGCAGCGGGGTGTACCAAAGCATTTAATTTTTCCAGCTTCAGTGTATTTGTAAAAACAATACCCGCTAACTTTTTCCTGTCTAGTTTACCATCGGCATAAATATCCTCACCAAATTCTTCGCGGATCTTTTGCTTCAGCACTTCATCGGATTCCATCACAGATTTAGCTGCACTATCGGCATCAAACACAGGAACACCCAGCGTTTTGAAAATAGCGGATACAGTACTCTTACCGCTGCCAATACCTCCTGTGAGTCCAATTTTGAGCATATATAAATGTAGAACGAATTCTTAAATAACAAATCCCAAACTCCATAAGCGGAATTTGGGATTTAAAAAATTGAATGGCCGTATGGGTTATTTTTTGTCGCCAGCCGCCTTATTCAGCGCTGCTGTCCATTCCATACTGATCGCACTTTTCTCGATCTTCAGGTAGCTGCCCGGATTTACTTCCAGTTGCAGGGTGCCATCTTCATTTACTTTATAAACAGTTCCATGAATTCCTGCAATGGTCACGATCTTATCGCCTTTGCCAAGGTTTTCAATAAAGGTTTTCTGCTGTTTGGCTTTTTTTGCCTGGGGGCGGATCATGAAAAGCCAGAACACAAGGATGATACCACCCATCATGATCAATTGCATACTTCCACCACCCTGGCCCGGAGCGCCCATTAAAAAAATAGAATTCAACATTTGCTTGGTTTTAATTGTAAAAAATTAATTTTTATTTGGAATGACTTTTATCTTGATATCCGGTTTTACTGTCTGCACTGCATCATCGCCTGTATTCACGATCCCCTCTATAAAAAGAACCTGCTCTGCATGATTAGAGGTATTGGTATTCACAACGATCGATTTTCTTACCTCACCACTCAAATTTTTATTAGTGATGGAACCGCTTACCCAACCTTCTGCACCAGGCTGTATAGGTTCCTTTGTATAATCTGCTAATGTACAACCACAAGATGGTTTTACATTGGTAAGTACCAAAGGTTTGCTCCCCGTGTTTTTACAACGGAATTTCACTACGATGGGATCGCCCGGTTTAACGCTGCCAAAACTAACAGTTGAATCCAGCCATTCTACAGTAGTGAAATTAGCGGGGTTCAGTGGCGAGTTTTGGTCTTTGTTGGTGCTACAGGAAATTGCGAAAGCCGCAAAAGCCATCATCACAAAAAAATGTTTCATATCATTTTTAATGTTGCGCAAAATTAATGAGACTTGGCTTTAAAATCTATTTTTTGAATTTTGCCCTCTGCCATCAGTTCTTTATGGATACTGTCCAGCACCCCATTCACAAAATGCCCGCTTTGTGGCGTACTGTAATCCTTGGCCAGATCAATGTACTCATTGATGGTCACTTTGGGTGGGATCGTCTCAAAATACAAGAACTCGCAAACGCCCATTTGCATCAGTATCATATCCAATACCGCGATCCTGTCTGCATCCCAGTTTTGGAGCTTGGGAGTGATCAGTTCTAATGCATATTGCTTTTTCTCAAGTAATGTAGTCAACAGCATTTTTGCAAACTGCCATTTTTCTTCAGTGATCATTTCCTGGAGATTACAACTGCCTGGCTTTTGAAGGTAATTTAAAACCAGTTGCTCCATCATATCTGCATCATCATCCCAGTTATTGAAAAGCTCTTCTATATGCGTAATGAAAGCTTCATCGGGCAACATCACACTTGTAAAAATAAATTGAATGATCTCTTTTTCTTTTTTCTTATCACGTGCAGTATCTGCTATATATGCCGTGTATTCTGGTGTTTCAACCAGGCTGTTATATAGTTTGCGCAGTATTACTTTATCAAGAAGTAACTGTGGCTTATCTTTTTCGAGGGATTTTTTATAGGAAGGATTCTCCAATATCTGGTTCAACCAGTCATTACTAGCCAATTTGATATTTACATTAAGGTCTGCTTCTGTTGTGAGATTTTTTGCCCCTCTTTTACGGGCATCAGTTTCGGCATAGCGCGCCAGTTCGCTGAGGAAATAAACCAGGTAAACCAATAGCTGCCTGCTTTTATCCAATTGTTTCTGTAACTCATTTACCGGGTTTTCGAATACCTGTTCCCCGCCTGCAGTTTCTATGATATAGAGCAACTGCATCACTTTTACCCGGATATTTCTTCTGCTAACCATCCTTAAAGAACTTTATTAAGGGTGCGAAGTTATTGTTTAATGCCTGCGGTGCAAAGAAAAAAGAAAACCACGCCAGCCGGCAGACTGTTTGTAATGAAATTTTGGCATCCCTGTTTAAAAAAAATATCGCACCTTTGCGACCCGTTAGGACAATCCAGCCAATTTGACTTGACTTGATTCTATGGCAGGGAAATTGCGCAGGGAGACTGACTTCATTAATTCATCAAACTAAAAAACAAACAGATATGGCTACAAAGAAGCTGAATGTTACTCCGCTCCACGACAGAGTGATTGTAAAACCAGCCGCCGCCGAAGAAAAAACTGCTGGTGGCATTATTATCCCCGACACTGCTAAAGAAAAACCACAGCGTGGCGTTGTTGTTGCCGCAGGCACAGGCAAGAAAGATGAACCGGTAACAGTAAAACCCGGTGATACAGTACTATATGGTAAATATGCCGGCACAGAGATACAGGTGGATGGGCAGGATCTGCTGATCATGCGCGAATCTGATATTTTAGCGATAGTATAAGTAATACTTCGTGCTAAATAAAAGATTCCCCTCTGCAAAAAGCGGATAAATCATTTAAAATTTTAAACTCCTCATAATGGCAAAGCAAATATTCTTCGATATCGAAGCAAGGAATAAAATGAAAAAAGGCGTTGACACATTGGCCAACGCTGTAAAAGTTACCCTTGGGCCAAAAGGCCGCAACGTGGTAATTGAGAAAAAATTTGGCGCACCACAGGTAACCAAAGATGGTGTTACCGTTGCCAAAGAAATTGAACTGGAAGACCCGATTGAAAACATGGGCGCACAAATGGTGAAAGAAGTGGCTTCTAAAACTGCTGACATTGCAGGTGATGGAACTACTACTGCCACTGTTCTTGCACAAAGCATCATCAGCGAAGGTTTAAAGAACGTTGCTGCTGGCGCTAACCCAATGGACCTGAAACGTGGTATTGATAAGGCTGTTGCGAAAGTGATAGATAACCTGAGAAACCAGTCGCAGGCAGTTGGAAACGACAGCAAGAAGATCGAACAGGTAGCAACGATCTCTGCAAACAGTGACAGCGAAATTGGCAAACTCATCGCAATGGCTATGAACAAAGTAGGCAAAGAAGGTGTGATCACTGTTGAAGAAGCTAAAGGAACTGATACTACAGTTGATGTGGTAGAAGGTATGCAATTCGATCGCGGTTATATCTCTCCTTACTTCGTTACCAACAGCGAAAAAATGGAAGTGGAATTGCAGAACCCTTATATATTGATCTACGACAAGAAGATCTCTGCCATGAAAGACATTCTTCATATCCTGGAGAAAGTAGCACAGAGCAGCCGCCCGTTATTGATCATTGCTGAAGACCTTGAAGGTGAAGCACTGGCAACATTGGTGGTAAATAAATTACGCGGCACCATCAAAGTGGCTGCAGTAAAGGCTCCGGGCTTTGGCGACAGAAGAAAAGAAATGTTACAGGATATCGCTGTTCTTACAAAAGGAATTGTTGTGAGTGAAGAACAGGGTTTCAAATTAGAGAATGCTGACCTCACTTATTTAGGTACTGCTGCTTCTGTAACTATTGACAAAGACAACACTACTGTTGTTGGCGGCAAAGGAAAGAAAGAAGATATCACTGCCCGTGTAAATCAGATCAAGGCGCAGATAGAAACAACTACTTCTGATTACGATAAAGAAAAATTACAGGAACGCCTGGCTAAGTTAAGCGGTGGTGTTGCGGTATTATATGTTGGCGCTGCTACAGAAGTGGAAATGAAAGAAAAGAAAGACCGTGTTGACGATGCATTGCATGCAACGCGTGCTGCTGTGGAAGAAGGTATTGTTCCCGGTGGTGGTGTAGCATATATACGTGCTATTGAAAGCCTGGAAAAACTGAAAGGCATCAATGAAGATGAAACAACAGGTATCCAGATCGTGAAACGCGCTATCGAAGAACCTCTTCGCCAGATCGTGATCAACAGCGGTATTGAAGGTTCTATTGTTGTGCAGAAGATCAAAGAAGGCAAAGCTGATTTTGGTTTTAATGCACGCACAGAAGTGTATGAGAACTTATTCAAGGCAGGTGTGATCGATCCTACAAAAGTGACGCGTGTTGCTTTGGAAAATGCAGCTTCTATTGCAGGTATGTTGTTGACAACAGAATGTGTTGTTGCCGATAAGCCTAAGAAAGAAGAAGCACATTCACATGGCGGCGCTCCTGATATGGGCGGAATGGGCTATTAATATTTTCCCAATTGAAAAATATAATCCCTTCATGGTTTTCCATGAGGGGATTTTTTTGTTTCACGCATTTCACGCCCGTCCGAATGGCATGGCCGGGCGGGCAAAGATGCAAAGGAGCAAAGAGCGCAAAGGGGACAGGTCTATTTCTGTCTTTGCCTCTTATTTTGCTTTGCTCCCGAAGCTTCGGGATTTGCGTGAAACCAACCTAACTTTGTTCTATGCTTACCACCGAAGAAGAAAAATTCATCCGTTATTGGTCCGAGAACAGGGAAATAGAGAAGAAAAGTTTCAGGCAGTTTCTCAAGGGCCTTTCTTCCGGGCTCATGATCGGTATTGCCATTGTGTCACTGCTTGCCATCGGCTGGTACACCCGCGCCAATATGGAAGCGAATAGCTGGTCGAGCCCCTTTGTCTTCTTAATTGCACTTGCTATCACCGCTGTATTCATGGCCTTTTTCTACCGGAATTACCAATGGGAACAGAAAGAACAGCAATACCTGGAATTGCTTGCAAAAAAGAAAAAAGCGGAAGCTGCAGAATCCATGCAGCAATCAATCCCCGAAAGTGGTCAATAAGAGTGAGGTCTATCCTTCAATTACAATCCCGCCAACGACATGTATCTGATTGATATTCAAGAGCCAAACTAATTGCTTAAGAGCAAGCCGGTACCCCAGGGTTCCGGCTTCTTTTTTCTATAAATATCATTTCCCATTCCCCTATCTTTGCCCACTCTAAAAAATTTATAAACCCTTACTAGTATGCAACTGAAAGGTTTAGTGCGGTTTTTTGCAATTGCCCTGATTGTTATTTGTGTTTACCAGTTATCATTTACCTGGATAGTTCGTAACCACGAAAGTGATATGGATGCCAAAGCCGACAAATGGCTTAAAGCAAATTACGCTTCCCCTGAAACAAAATACCCCAACAGCGCAGAATTCAAAGCAGCTTATGCTGATACGCTGAAACAAGTAAAAGACAGCCTGGTAAAACGTTTGCTGGACAGTACTAAAGATTCCAAGATCGGGCCTTTAAACCTGACAACTTACCGCAGTGCAAAAGATAAAGAACTGATGCTGGGCCTTGACCTGCAGGGTGGAATGAGTGTAACTATGGCAGTAGGATTGGATGGATTGATCAAATCCCTCGCCGATTTTACCAAAGATCCTCAATTTAATAAAGCATTGGATGCTGCAGTTGCGCGTAAAGCCAATAGTGGCGCAGACCTTATCAGTTTGTTCTCTGAAGAATACAACAAACTAAATCCTTCTGGTAACCTCGCTCCTTTCTTTATAGCAAGAAGTAATACCAAGGTAAAATTCAGCGACAATAACAGTACTGTCCTCGCCTATTTAAAAGAACAGGCCACTGAAGCCTTCAATAACACTTTGCGCATCATGCGTACGAGGATCGATGGCTTTGGGCTTGCCTCTCCTAATATCAATCCAGATCCTGCCAAAGGCATTATCAACATTGAATTAGCCGGTGTTACAGACCATGAGCGCGTTCGTAATTATTTACAATCAACTGCCAATCTTCAATTCTTTGAAGTATATACCCTTGACCAGGTAGGTGAAGGGCTGGTAGCTTCCGATAAATATGTGCAGGATTACCTGAATGGCACCAAAGCCGATACAACTAAAAAAGATTCTGCAACAAAAGCAAAAGCTACTACTGACAAATCTGTTGATACTACTAAAACAGCTACCCTTTCTGCATTGGCAACTGATACAAATAAAAAAAATGTAAAAGATACCAGCAGCAAGCTAACAACCAACGAAGCACCTATCCGCAGGTTGATACAGTTTGTGCAACCAACACCCAATAAAAGTGGCAAACAGATATATCCGGGCGCTTTGGGATATATCCAGACAAAAGACACTGGTTTATTGAACCGCTATTTGAAAATGGATGTTGTAAGAAGCAAGTTCCCCGCCAATGCAGTATTCCTGTATGGCAAAGTAGAAAGTGATGATGCAAAAATGAAAAATGTATTGATGCTTTATGCTATCAAGACATTGGATAATGGCCAGGCTGAACTGGAAGGCGACCATGTAAAGAATGCAAGGCAGGATTATGATGAGCGTGGACGTGTAGCGATCAAGATGGATATGGATAAAGCCGGTGCAAATATCTGGGCCAGGATGACAGGCCGGAATATTGACAGGCCTATTGCTATCGTACTGGATAATATTGTTTACTCAGCCCCAAGTGTAATTGATGCGATCACTACAGGTAATTCATCTATCTCGGGTAGCTATACTGTAAAAGAAGCACAGGACCTTTCTGAAATATTATTGAGTGGTAAACTTCCTGCTCCTGCCAAAATTGTACAGGAACAGATCGTTGGGCCTACTTTGGGTAAAGCTGCTGTAAAAGGTGGCGGACTATCATTCCTTATTTCATTCCTTGTCATCTTCTCGCTGATGTTGCTTTATTATAACACAGGTGGATGGGTGGCCAATTCAGCATTGGTATTAAACCTTCTTTTCACGATCGGTGTATTGAGTGCAATGGGCTTTACACTAACTGCCCCGGGTATTGCAGGGCTTGTACTCACGATTGGTATGGCGGTGGATACGAACGTAATTATTTTTGAGCGTATAAAGGAGGAACTCACCAAAGGCAAGAGTTATCAACTAGCGGTCAATGATGGTTATAAGCGTTCCCTGGCTCCTGTATTGGATGCCCACGTTACTACATTGCTCACAGCTATCATACTTGCTTACTTTGGATTAGGCCCTGTACTGGGATTTGCTACCACGCAGATCATCGGTATCCTCCTATCCTTATTCTGCGGTATCCTTGTTTCAAGGCTGATCACAGACTGGTACACTAATAAGAATCGTCACTTCCAATATTTTACAGGTGTTTCCAAGAAAATATTCAAGCATGCAACTTTCAAATTCATTGAATACAGGAAGATCGCTTATGGCATCTCAGTGGTTGTATTTCTTTTAGGTATGTACGCGATATTTTATAATGGATTTGATGAAGGAGTGGAATTTAAAGGCGGCCGCAGTTATACCATCAAGTTTGATAAGCCTGTGAGCCAGAACCAGGATGCGATTGCAGACGACCTGAAAAAAGTATTTGCAGGTGAAACGCCTATCATCAAGACCGTTGATAATGCCAACCAGCTGAACATCACTACTTCTTATAAGATCAATCAAACAGATAAGAACATAGATTCAGTGGTAGAAAATGACCTGTATATTGG
>CAISDV010000183.1 GCA_903884185.1 uncultured Chitinophagaceae bacterium
CACACAACTGCAGAAGCATTGGTGCTTGGCACAGTGAAAGATGATCTTGCTGCTTTAGGAAAATATGGTGTAACAAAAGTTCACCAAGTGTCGAGTAATATACTTGACCAGTTGGATGCGCAGGTATACGCGAAAGTGATTGCAGAAGCTGTTACTGTTATAGGAGCAACTGTAGTGGTGTTTAGCCATAATCCAACAGGAAAAGCTGTGGCAGCAAGGGTTGCAGCAAGATTAAAAGCCGGGCTGGTAGCAGGCGCCATTGCATTACCCGATACCGGCAATGGATTTACAGTGAAGAAATCCGTATTCAGCGGAAAAGCATTTGCGAATATCAATATCCTTACTCCGCTAAAAGTGATCTCTCTTAATCCAAATAGTTTTCATGTTACCTCAGGTGAGGGCACAGCAGAAGTTTCTGTATTAAATATTGCGGTTAATGCGCCAAAAGTAAAAGTAGCTTCAGTAAATAAGGTAAGTGGTGAAGTACCATTGACCGAAGCAAGTGTTGTAGTTAGTGGTGGCCGCGGGCTCAAAGGCCCTGAGAATTGGGGAATGATAGAAGACCTCGCACATGTATTGCATGCCGCTACTGCCTCCAGCCGCCCGGTGGCAGATGCTAACTGGAGGCCACATCATGAACACGTGGGACAAACAGGTATTCAGATAGCACCAGACCTATACATTGCTATTGGTATTTCCGGTGCCATCCAACATTTGGCGGGTGTAAACAGGAGTAAGGTAATTGTGGTCATTAACAAAGACCCCGAAGCTCCGTTTTTTAAAGCCGCTGATTATGGCATTGTAGGCGATGCATTTGAAGTAGTACCGAAATTTACAGAAGAAATCAAAAAAATGAAGGGGATCGCCTGACCCCGTTCTATATCTGATATCCCATTCACACCCTGGATGGGATTTTTTTTGCTCTTTTCCTCATAAAACCCCGGAAAAAGAGCATGTTTTTTGTGTGTCAAATTGGTTTAATTTCGTGAGTGTTATGAAGAAGATAGAACTGGAAATAGTTGCCCTTTCGCACAGTATTGCCCAAACGCATTCTTATGCGGTGGTTTTGGGTGAGATCAATGGCCTGCGCCGTTTACCCATTGTCATTGGAGGCTTTGAAGCACAGGCAATTGCCGTTGCATTAGAAAGGATGCAGCCCAGCCGGCCACTCACACACGACCTGTTGAAGAATTTCATGAATTCTTTTAATGTAGAATTGCAAGAGATTATCATTAGCGACCTGCAGGAAGGTATTTTTTATTCCAAACTGGTTTGCTTTACCGAAAATGATACCGTTGAAATTGATAGTCGCACCAGTGATGCGTTGGCATTGGCTGTGCGCTTCACCTGCCCCATCTATACCTACGAACATATACTCGAAAGTGCGGGCATATTAATGGATGATACCGCAGCAAAAAAGAAAAAAGGAGAAACTGTAGGCATTGAAGAAACAGGCCCTGCTGCAAAAGATGAGCTCGGTGGGATGGGCATCGAAGAGTTACAAACTCTTTTGAATGATGTACTGGAACATGAAGATTATATCAGGGCCATCAGCATACGCGACGAGATCAACAAAAGAAAGGCATAAGCTTTTCATTACTTCTGCTACTAACTAAAACCCATACTCAACGTGGTTGTTTTCCCCAATAGTAAGATCAACCTGGGTTTACATATCATCCGCACGCGGCAAGATGGTTACCATGATCTTGAAACTGTATTTTATCCTTTGATGATCAAAGATGTTTTGGAAGTAATTGGGAATACGGGGGACGGGATGCGGGATACGGGATACGGGATGCGGGATGCGGGATGCGGGATGGTTGAGTTTTCAGCAAGCGGCTTGCAAGTAGAGGGTTCAATAGATAATAATCTTTGCCTAAAAGCATACCACCTTCTTAAAAAAGATTTTCCTTCCCTTCCATCCATAAAAATGCATTTACACAAAGCCATTCCCATGGGTGCGGGTCTAGGTGGAGGCAGTTCAGATGCAGCATTCACTTTACAATTATTAAATGAAAAATTTCAGCTGGGGATTGGTGATGACTGTTTGCTTGAGTATGCATTACAGTTAGGAAGTGACTGCCCTTTCTTTATCCGCAACAAACCTTGTTTTGCTACAGGCCGTGGTGAGCAAATGGAAAATATTACCCTTGATCTCTCGTCCTATCAATTTTTTATCGTGCATCCAGGCATTCATATTTCTACGGGTTGGGCATTTTCACAAATACATCCTTCCATCCCCAAAAAATCGATCAAAAGCATTATACAACAGCCCATTTCTACCTGGAAAGAAGAATTAAAAAATGATTTTGAAAACGCGGTAATTCAGCAGTATCCGGCAATCAGTGATATTAAGAAACAACTCTACCAGGCAGGCGCCTTATACGCATCTATGACGGGCAGCGGAAGTACAGTGTACGGCATTTTTGAAAAGAATGCAAGTCCTGCCCTGTCATTTCCTTCCACCTACTATACACAAATTGCCTGACCGAGTTGGCAGGCTTGTGTCCGCACCGTATTTTTAATACCCCAACCCAAATTCATGAAATCAAAGGTTCATTTCTTCGGATACATCTATGCCGGTTATGCTTTTCTGATGTTTATTGTTTTTATGTTCATTTCGTTGCCTTTTATTCTTATCTCATCTGCATTCGGGATCAAAGGAGGGAATTTCATTTATAAAATATGCAGGCTTTGGGGCATCCTATGGTATTTTACTATTGGGATCCGTCACAAAGATATTTACGAATCGCCGCACGATTTTTCCCGGCAATACATTTTTGTTGCCAATCATTGTTCGTATATGGACATCCCTGCTACCATACTCACCATGCAGCAGCCGGTTAGAATATTAGGTAAATATGAAATGGTAAAAGCGCCTGTTTTTGGGCTGATATACCGGTCTGCAGTGATACTGGTTGACCGGCGTGACGCAGAGCGCAGGGCCAAAAGTTTCCGTGCATTGAAGGCAGCGGTAAAACATGGCATTTCGATATTTATTTTTCCTGAAGGCACTTTCAATGAAACCACCCAGCCCTTGAAAGATTTTTATGATGGCGCTTTCAGGATAGCCATTGAAACACAGACACCCATCAAACCTCTTTTATACATTGATACTTTAAAACGGATGCATTACCACAGTGTTTTTTCCATGAACCCTGGAAATAACTATGTTGTCTATCTCGCCGAAGTACCCGTTGAACATTACACCATACAACAACTCCCGGAATTAAAAGAGCATGTTTACAGTTTGATGGAAGAAGGATTAAGAAGATATCTTCCGTATCCAAGATAAGCCACTTAATAATTTTCTATTTCACGCAAAGGGAAAAAAGGCGCAAAGATTTGCGGAGTAATCACTATCCTCATGCATTTGCACTTTCAGGCTACAATCCTACTAATCTCTAAATCCTACGAATCCTAGTCAAATCCTACGAATCCTAGTCGTATTTTGCGCCTTATAATGACTGAAAATCGTGACCATAATAACCTTCTTACCTCCGAGCCTTATTTCGCTTCGGTCATTATCCCTTTGGCCCTCCCTACAACCTATACCTGGTCTATCCCCTCTCATCTTCAATCTGCTGCCAAACCCGGCGTAAGAGTGGAAGTGCAATTGCGAAATAAAAAGTATGCAGGCATCATTCAATCCATTCATCAGCAAAAGCCTGCGGCATTTGATCCCAAAGAAATTTTAAATGTACTGGATGAAGAACCGCTGGTGTATTCCGAACAATTGAAACTCTGGGCCTGGATGGCAAATTATTATATGTGCAGCGAAGGCGAAGTAATGCAGGCTGCCATCCCATCCAATTTAAAACTATCAAGCGAAAGTATATTATCGTTGAATGAAGACCATGGGATCAATTTAAATGAATTAGGCAATGAAGAATATATTATTGCGGAAGCATTGGAAATAAAGAAAGAACTAAAGCTAAGCGAGGTCCAGCAATTGCTGGATGCCAGCCATGTCTATCCCGTTATCAAAAAATTGATCGATAAAAAGATATGCTATGTATGGGAAGAATTGAAAGAGCGATACAAGGAGAAAACAGAAACATTCATTACACTCAACAGCGAATATCATAATGAAGACAAGCTGTCGGATCTTTTAAATAACTGGAGCAAAGCACCCAAACAAATGGAACTGCTGCTCTCCTATCTTCATTTGATAAAGGCCGAAGGCGATGTATCACAAAAACAATTACTAAAGAAATCAGGCGCTACTGCTGCTCAATTAAAAGGCCTCACAGATAAAAAAATATTGATTGCTGAAAAGCGTTCAGTTGACAGGATCAGCAGCCTTCCAAAAGACACAGTGATAGATTTTGAATTATCTCCCGCCCAGGAAAATGCTTTGCAGGAAATCGTCAACGCATTCACTGAAAAAAATGTATGCCTGCTGCATGGTGTTACTTCAAGCGGAAAAACACAGGTATATGTAAAGTTGATAGAACAATTTCTTCAGGAAGGGAAACAAGTTTTATATATGCTGCCCGAGATCGCCCTCACTTCACAGATCATTCGAAGGGTGCAGAAACATTTTGGCGGGCATATTGCCATCTATCATTCAAAATTCAACCCCAATGAGCGCGTTGAAACATGGAATAAGGTAAAGACAGGGGAAACAAGAGTGGTGCTGGGTGCAAGGTCATCTATGTTCCTTCCTTTCAAAGATCTTGGTTTGATCATTGTTGATGAAGAACAGGATGCTTCCTTCAAACAACAAGACCCAGCCCCACGTTACCATGCAAGGGATACCGCCATTTATTATGCTTCTCTTTTCAAGGCAAAAGTTTTACTTGGCAGTGCCACCCCTTCTATTGAGTCTTACTTCAATTGCAGGCAGGATAAATATGGCCTGGTTGTATTAAATGAACGATTTGGGAATGTTGAATTACCTGTGATAGAGCTGATCGATACAAAAAAAGCAAATCCAAAAGAAAAAGCGAAGGCTGCATTTACACCACCATTACTGGAAGCCATTGCCTTATCGCTGGAACAAAAGAAACAGGTCATTCTTTTTCAAAACCGCAGAGGCTACTCACCATATATGATCTGCCAGGTTTGCGGATGGATACCCCAATGCCAGAATTGCGATGTTACACTCACTTATCACAAAG
>CAISDV010000184.1 GCA_903884185.1 uncultured Chitinophagaceae bacterium
ATCTGGTCTTGGAGTATTCGTGCCAGTAAACGTGTGTCCTGAACTTAAGAAGCAGTGAATTTCACACAAGGTTTCACGCAAATGCGCAAAGGCTTTGAAAAGTCGCAAAGAATTGTTGCAACTCAGGAACTCCCCTTATTTGCATTTCGATTTATGAGAGAGAAGGAGTAGTAAACCTTTCTTTGCGCCTTATTTAACTTTGCCTCTTTGCGTGAAACAAAAAACCGATCCGTTATTAACGGACCGGTTCATAAATATTGTTATCAAAACTGTTTATGCTTTTGCTGCTACTGTTCCTGCTTTTTTCTTAGCCAGTTTACTTTTCAGGTTGGCTGCTTTGTTTTTATGGATAATTCCACGTTTTGCCAGTTTATCGATCATAGAAACCACTTCAGGCAAACTGTCGCCATAAGTTTTCTCGTCTGTAGAGGTTTTCAGTTTCTGGATCGCATTACGGGTAGTTTTACCATAATACCGGTTACGTTCACGGCGCTTTGCGGCCTGCCTTGCATCTTTCTTTGTAGCTGAGTGATTTGCCATTTAAAATCCCGTTTTTTCGGGAGGCAAAGGTAAGGACTGTAGCCCAAAATGGGAAATTTATATCGAAAAACTTTCCACAAGCCCCTGCCAGCCCATTTTAGCTCTAAAACCCTGATAATTTGAATACGGTAACTCAATGATTTTCTGCTCTCAAAACACGATATTTGCGAACAATTTCAATCAAGCAGCACAATTCCACCAATGAAGGATTTTTCCTATATCACCAGTTCAGACCCGGCTTATATAGAAAGCCTGTACAAGGATTTTGTAAGAGAACCCGCCAGCGTTGACCCCGAATTAAAGAAATTTTTTGAAGGATTTGACTTTGCGCTTGCGAACGGCAAGCCCTCTTCCAATGGGGCAGCTGCTGCGCCTGTAGCTGAGATTCCTGCAAGCGGGATCGACTGGATGAAGGAAATAAGGGCTTACCGGATGATATTAGGCTATAGAAACAAGGGGCATTTGCTGGCAAAGACCAATCCTATCCGTGCGCGCAAAGACCGTGGTGCTAATCTTGACCTTGCTTTCTTTGGATTAACGGAAGCAGACCTGGATACAAATTTCCAGGCAGGTAATTTGATCGGGTTAGGAACTACCACACTAAGAGATATCATTGATCACTTGCAGGCATGTTACGCATCGCATGTAGGTATCGAGTTCAAATACATCAGCGACCAGAAAAAAATTGACTGGCTGACAAATGAGATGGAGCGGAATTTTATCAACCCCGTTTCCCTTCAGCAGAAAAAACACATACTGGAAAAACTGAACCAGGGTGTGATGTTCGAAAAATTTCTTCATACAAAATATGTAGGGCAGAAAAGATTTTCGCTGGAAGGTGGTGAAACAACCATACCCGCTTTGGATGCGATCATTAATACAGCTGCGGCTGATGGCGTACAGGAAGTAGTGATTGGTATGGCACATAGGGGAAGGCTGAACATCCTTGCCAATATCATGGGCAAAACCTACGAGCAGATATTCAGTGAGTTTGAAGGAACTGCTGTGGTTGACCAAACCATGGGCAGCGGCGATGTGAAATACCATATGGGTTATGGCAGTGAGATACAAACAGAAGACGGTAAGACCATTCACCTGAAATTAATGCCCAACCCTTCTCATTTGGAAGCAGTAGATCCCGTAGTGGTAGGATTTTCAAGAGCCAAGGCAGATGTATTATATGCAAGTGACTTTGATAAGATATTACCTATCCTTATTCATGGAGATTCATCAGTAGCAGGGCAGGGCATTGTGTATGAAGTATTGCAGATGAGCAACCTGCATGGTTATTATACAGGCGGAACGATGCATTTTGTGATCAATAACCAAATAGGCTTCACCACTGACTTTGACGATGCAAGAAGTTCTGATTATTGTACTTCTATTGCAGCTATGATACAGGCGCCTGTGTTGCATGTAAATGGAGACGATGCAGAAGCTACTGTAAAATGTGCGGAGATAGCAACGCGTTACAGGCAGGAATTCAACAGCGATATTTTTATTGATATGGTCTGCTATCGCAAACATGGCCATAATGAAGGTGATGATCCGAAATATACTCAACCGCAGATGTATGCTTTAATTGACAAGCATCCCAATCCGCGTGAAGTATATACCAAATTCCTCATGGAGAATGGAGAAGCAGATGCACAGGAACTTGCCAAAGAAATGGAAAAACAATTCTGGGCAGGTTTGCAGGAACGTTTGGATGAAGTTAAACAACACCCGCTTCCATATAACTATCAACAACCTGAACTGGCATGGAAGAGTTTACGCAAAGCAGTTGCGGAAGATTTTGATGCATCTCCTGTTACTGCTGTGAGCGAAGAAAAGATCAGGCAACTATTCGAAGCATTGATGAAATGGCCGGCTGATTTTCATCCCCTCAAAAAAGTAGAGAAGATATTACAGGATAAGATCAAGCTACTCGAAACAGAACAGAAGATAGATTGGGCAACAGGTGAATTATTAGCATACAGTTCTATATTGACCGAAGGAAAGATTGTTCGTATGAGCGGGCAGGATGTACAGCGTGGTACTTTCTCTCACCGTCATGCAGTATTGCGGGAAGAAGAAAATAATAAAAGCTATAACCGCTTAAATCATTTCGATAAGCAACAGGAAAAATTCCGCATCTATAATTCTTTATTGAGTGAATATGGCGTATTGGGTTTTGAATATGGTTATTCCATGGCCAATCCTGATGCCCTTGTAATATGGGAAGCACAGTTTGGTGATTTCTGTAATGGTGCACAAACAATGATCGACCAGTTCATTGCTGCGGGTGAACAGAAATGGAACCGTATGAATGGTGTTACGATGTTGCTTCCTCACGGGTATGAAGGGCAGGGGCCGGAACACAGCAGCGCACGCATGGAACGTTTTCTGCAAATGTGTGCCGAGTTGAATATGGTGATCACTAATGTTACAACATCTGCAAATTTATTTCATGTATTCCGGCGCCAGTTAGCATGGCCTTTCAGGAAACCATTGATCAACTTTTCACCAAAAGCAAACCTGCGTTATCCCGGTAGCTACAGCCCGGTGAGTGATTTTACACAAGGCGGATTTAAAGAAGTGATAGACGACACATTTGTAAAAGATCCTGCTGCCGTAAAGAAAGTATTGCTTTGCAGCGGAAAATTATATTTTGAAATGGCAGACAAGCAACAGAAAGAGAATACACAGAACACTGCCATCATACGTTTGGAACAATTATATCCTTTACCACAGAAACAACTTGATGCGTTGTATAAAAAATACAGCAAAGCCACCTGGTTCTGGGTGCAGGAAGAACCGTTTAATATGGGCGCAGGATCATTCCTGAAAATGAATTTGACAGGGATGAATTTTGGTGTGATCAGCCGTCATGCAAGTGCAGCAACGGCAACAGGTTTTGCGAAAATACATGCCCAGGAGCAGGCAGAGATCATAGATACGGCGTTTGGGATCTAATTTGTTGATTGATATAATAATGTCCCCTATGTCCCTTGAAATTAAACATTAAAGCAAATAACAGATCAAACTAAAAATATTTATGACAGACATCAAAGTTCCGGCAGTAGGAGAATCCATCAGCGAAGTAACCTTACTGAAATGGACAAAAAAAGAAGGAGACTATGTTGAGCGGGATGAAGTGATCGCTGAACTGGAAAGTGAAAAAGCCACTTTTGAAGTGAATGCCGAGAAATCAGGAGTATTAAAACCACTCGCCAAAGAAGGTGATACTATTTTAATTGGAGCTATACTGGCACAGATAGATGAAACAGCAGCTAAACCGGATGGTGCACCTGTGCCTGAAAAACCACAACCCGCAGCAGGATTAAAACAGAAGACGACAACTGAACCGCCAACGAAACCAGTAACTCCTGCCCGAACGCCGGAGGCAGGCGGGAGCAACCAGCAACCAGTAACTGACACCAAGCAACCAGCAACCGAGATCAAAGCCACTCCTGTTGCTGCAGCCATCATTGCCGATAAAAAAGTAGATACTGCATCTATTTCTCCGTCAGGGTTTGGTGGAAAGATCATGAAGCATGATGTGATGGATGCATTATCACATCCCGGAAAAAAAGCATTTGCCGGCAGTGAATTGTTTACCCGCAATACACGCAAAGACAAGATGAGTAATCTCCGCAAAACGATCAGCAAGCGTTTGGTGGAAGCAAAGAATACAACAGCCATGCTCACTACTTTTAATGAAGTGGATATGGGCCGTATCATGGAGATACGCAGTAAGAACAAAGATAAATTCAAAGAAACCCATGGTGTGAATCTTGGTTTCATGAGTTTCTTTGCCAAAGCATGTGCTATTGCACTGAGCGAATGGCCTGCGGTGAATTCTTATATTGATGGCGATGAACTCATCTATCATGATTATGCTGATATCAGTATTGCAGTAAGTACCCCACGCGGGTTAACCGTTCCTGTTATCAGGAATGTAGAAAGCCTTAGTATGGCTGATATTGAAAAGAAAGTACTGGAACTGGCAGGTAAGGCAAAGGACAGCAAACTCACAACAGAAGACCTGCAAGGTGGAACATTCACCATTACCAATGGTGGCGTATTTGGCAGTCTCATGAGTACACCTATCATCAACATACCACAGAGTGCCATATTGGGCATGCATAAGATACAGGACAGGCCAATGGCCATCAATGGAAAAGTAGAGATACGTTCTATGATGTACCTCGCATTAAGTTATGATCATCGTGTTGTAGATGGCCGTGAAAGTGTAAGTTTCCTGGTACGTGTAAAAGAATTACTTGAGAATCCCGAATTGTTATTGTTTGGAAAAGACCCGGTGAAAACCTTACTGGAGCTATAGTATAAAATAAAAACCCCGCCATTTACAGCGGGGTTTTTAGATTGTTCCTGTATTTTATTTCTTTGCTGTCTCTATCATCATTGATATCTCTTCCACTAATTCATCGGCCTTGCCATTATAGCCAATGCTGGCATATTTTACATTTCCTTTTCTGTCAACCACAAATTTTGTAGGAATTCCATCCACTTTGTAATCGGCCACCACTTTGTCTTTTTCATCAAGTGCCACATTAAAACTGTATTTATTGTCTTTAACAAATTGAGAAGCATTATCCATCATGGCCTTGGGTTCTTTGCTTTCCCAGGTATCTATAAAAAGGAAGACCACATCTTTATCGTCTTTATACCTGTTTTGTGCTGTTTGCATGGCTGGGAAGGAAGCTTTACATGGCCCGCACCAGGTTGCCCAG
>CAISDV010000185.1 GCA_903884185.1 uncultured Chitinophagaceae bacterium
TGTCTCACACTAAAACATATTCCCTTCTGCATTAATCTTGCTGCAAGATATTCCTGTTCTGTTTGCCCCGGTGTAGGAATGAGTATTGCTTTTTTTTGAAGGGAAAGTAATTCCATCACTGTTGTATAACCACTGCGGCAGATAATATACTCGCTTTGCTGAAATGCTTTTTGTAATTCATTTCCGGGCAAATGATCGCAGGCCTCAATATTATTTGTGATATACCTTTTTTCATTGGTCCCTGGCTTCCCCCTCACCAAAAGAATTTTTCCTTTCAACTCACCCGCTTGCTCCAATATCTTTTTTTCCAGCATTCCACGTTGCGGTTCGGGGCCTGAAAGTGCAATGCAACAATCATATAATTGAACCTGTTCTTCCTGCTTATTAAATCTTGATAACAATCCCATATAATGAACAGAAATAGCGGGTAATTTTTTCGGATGCGAGAGATCCCCTGCAACATTTTCTGTACCTTCTTCATCGGGTACCCAGCACGCAGAAAAACGGCGGATATAATTGTAATTGATCTTTTGCATGCATCTTTCCAATAATACAAAAGGTGCTTTGATCAATAACTGGTGTGTTATGATAACACAGGGTATTTTATCGGTCCATAACCCATACCGGTTATCACTGATCACAAGATCAATTTTATGTTCTTTGATTATTTTCTCCAGCCAGCTGTGTTCTTTATCAATTGCGGTAAAAACTTTGGGGAACTGTAACAGTAATTTAAACGGGAGCCACCATTTTTTTCTTGAATAACTGATACGATACCCTTCGAGATTTAAAAATTTTAAATGCGGGAACTCCTGCCTCAAGAGTACCTCCTGTTGCCTTTCGCCGGCAAGAATTGGCTTGTGCCCCAAAGCAATAAGCGCCTGTATGAGGGGAATACACCTTGTGGCATGCCCCAACCCCCAGTCTAATGGGGCCACTAACACCGTATTTGGCTTGAAAATAACAGGCAAAATCTTTTGTAACAATATTTTAAAGTGAAAAATACTAATTTTAGAAGTTCGGATATGAAAAGAAACCAAAAGCAAATATTGATCCTTCTCCTGGTGCTCATGTGCGCAGGTTTTTTTTCCTGCGGGATTTTCTCAAAATCCAACTATAAAAAACAGTGCATGTGCCCTGAAAGGAAAAGAATACTATGATAGCCCAATGAACCGCCAACCTGTAAATAGAGACCTGTTGGTGCTATCGAAGCATGATATAAGCAAGGAACACGATATTGCTTCACTCAATGAATTATTGTACAATACCGAGAATATGGAAACCTTTTGCGTGGCTAACGAGATCATTGATATAAATCGTTACAGAATTATTGAAAAGCCGCAGTTGGTAGAGCGTTTTATCCGCATGCAAAAAATGAAACCTTTTGTTTTCATCAGTAATAAAAACTGAAATTTCCTCAGCTTAACTTACCAAGCGCTGTTTCCAGTTTTTCCAGCATCTCATCAATATCTTCTTTTAAACAGGTTCCAACACTCAAACGGTACCAGGGGCTTTTGTTTCCGCCGCCAAAAGCATGGAAAGGAACAATAGCCAGTTTTGCTTCGCCCAAAATATAAGAAGTAACATCTGCCTGCGAAGTGAGTAATTTTTTATCTGCAGTTGTTTTACCAACCAGGTCAATTTTTACTGTGAGATAAATGGCAGCTTCAGCAGAAACAGCATCTACCGAATATCCTTTTTCTTTCAATGCAATAAACCCTGCCTGTATTCTTACCAGGCGTTCTTCGATCTCTGCTTTAAACGCAACAAGGTATTTTGCTATGGATTCTTTTTGCAGTAAATATTTTGCAACGGCTTTCTGTTCAGCCATCGGCGCCCATGCACCTACATGGCTTAAAACGGATCTCATTTTTGTAATGATCTCTGCCGGCCCCAGCGACCAACCCACACGCACGCCTGTTGCAGCAAATACTTTTGAAATACCATCTACAAAAACAGTGTACTCTTTCATCGCAGGGCGCAACGTCACCGGGTTATAATGAACTGTATCACTAAATGTAAGTGTCCAGTACATCTGGTCGTACATCAGGTATAATTTCTTCTCACCATTACTCCTGCGTTTATTTTCTTCGATGATGAGGTCACATATATTTTCGAGCGCTTGCTTTGAAAGCGTTGTGCCTGTTGGGTTCTGCGGTGTGCACAAACAAATAAGGGTGGCGCCTTTGATATGCGGCGCAATGTCTTCTGCCGTGGGCATGAAATTGTTTTCACGCACGCATTCGATCACGCAATGTTCAGCATCGGTAAGATGTACATAATGATTATTGTTCCAGCTTGGAACAGGATAGATCACTTTATCGCCCTTGTCAACAATTGTTTTGAACAGTGTATAGATCAATGGCCGGCCGCCTGATGCGATCTGTATTTCATCTGCTGAATAATCCAACCCTTCCCAATCTTTGATAAATTTTGCAACAGAATGACGAAGATCAAGCACGCCGCTTGCAGGTGGATAGCTGGTATTGTGTTGCTTGTAAGATTCTATGATAGCATTTTCCAGCTCTTTTGGAATAGGAAAAACAGCAGGGTCAAAATCACCGATGGTATAGTTGTATATTTTTTCGCCGTTGCGGATACGCTCACTGATGGCATTACCCAATTTTACTATTTCACTTCCGCTCAGTGTTTCTGCAAGGTGGCTTAGTTTTAACTCACTCATACCGCGTAAATAGATGGTTTACTCAAAGCGGCAAATGTAAGTTTTTGAACGCGAGGAGAAGATGGATTTTTTTTGAGTGGGGACAAGCACTGCATAACAACCTACTCAACCGGCTTTTCTCCATAATTCTTTTCTGCTTCCTGTGCTTTCTCAAAATCAAGCACTACGCCATTGATGCAATAACGTAGCCCGGTTGGAGGAGGACCATCATTGAATAGATGTCCAAGGTGCGCTTTGCAACGGCCGCATTCTACTTCCGTTCTTTTCATCCCATGTGTATTATCGGGCAGGTAGATCATAGAACTTTTAGAAATAGGCTCATAGAAACTGGGCCAGCCGCAACCACTTTCAAATTTGGCATCACTTTTAAATAAAGGATTGCCGCAGGCGGCACAATAAAAAGTACCGATCTCTTTTGAATGTTCAAAAGCGCTGCTACCCGGCCTCTCGGTTCCTTTCTGGCGGGCGATATAATAAACCTCAGGGTTAAGGATATTTTTCCATTCATCTTCTTTTAATTCCACTTTATCAGTACCCGTCCTGGAATATACAGGATTCTCTTTTTTTGAACGATCAGTCATATATAAATATTTAATATCTTATCTATAAAGGTACGAATGACTCTTGTGTTGCCCAATAAATGCCCTGCAATACAATATTTTCAATGGTTTTGGGCTGATGTTAAACATTTTTAATAGGCGTTCCTTATATTTGTTTCTCATACAAGTTGAGCAAGCAACATGTTTAATATTATCCTTTTCGGCCCACCGGGTAGTGGAAAAGGTACGCAAAGTGAGAGATTGATCGCTAAGTACCATTTGAAGCACCTCAGCACCGGCGACCTTCTCCGCAGTGAGATCGCCGCGCAAACTGTGCTTGGAATGGAAGCCAAAAAGATCATGGACAAAGGAGAACTGGTTCCTGATGAAGTGGTGATTGGCATGATCAATTCTGCGGTGGATAATAATCCCCAGGCAAAAGGTTTTTTATTTGACGGATTCCCAAGAACAAAAGCACAGAGCGAAGCATTGGACCAGTTGCTGAGCGCAAAAAATACTGCAATACATGTTTTCCTGTCGCTGGAAGTAAGTGAAGAAGAACTGGTAAAACGTTTATCAAACAGGGGGTTGACAAGCGGCAGAAGTGATGATACCAATGAAGAAGTGATACGTGCAAGGATCGCAGAATACCATAAAAAGACATCTATTGTTGCTGATTATTACCAGCAATTTGACAAAGTAGTTAAGATCAAAGGCGAAGGGACTGTGGAAGAAATTTTTAACAGGTTGTGTTTTGAAATAGATAAACGCCTATCTTGAGCAAAGTTTGTAACCAAAACCCACTGCGGTCCCATCAGATTCATCTTTGGTGGGATTTTTTTTTGCGATACAGTTTCCTGTGATATCTCCTAACTTAGTATTAAATGCAACTACATGAACAATGAAAAACTTCAGTTCCTGGAAACAGGGCTGGTGCAACGTTTACAAGGGCTTGATGCGGATGCCAAAGGCAAGTGGGGTTTGATGAATGGGCAACAAATGACAGAACATGTGACCGGATTTTTCAAAGTCTCTTCGGGTAGACTGAAATTTCCTTTGATTACTCCTGAAGAGCATCTTCCCAAATTCAAGGAATTTTTATGGAGCGATAAAGAATTCAGGGAGAATACAAAAGCTCCTTTGGAAATTGTTCCCGAACATCCCTTGCCACCACGTAACGCCACTATGCAGCAGTCGGTGGAAGAATTAGGGGCTGAGGTAAAAGCTTTCACTGATCATTTCACTAACGGCACAGCCACCAAAACATTGCATCCTGTTTTTGGTGAACTGGATTTTGATGAATGGGTACAATTGCATCACAAACATGTAACACATCATCTAAAGCAGTTTGGGTTGTTGTAGTAAACCCCGAGGGATTTTAAATCCCTCGGGGTTTAGGTTGCCAACCTACCAATCGTTAGTTTTGTATCATGGCGAAACTTGAAAATTATATCCTTGGTAAATGGATCAATGGTGATGGGGAAGGCCAGGCATTATTCAATGCTGTTACCGGCGCTAGCATTGCACAGGCATCTACCAAAGGGCTTGATTTTGCTGCTGTAACAGAATATGCACGTAAGAAAGGCGGCCCTGCGCTTCGCAAAATGAGTTTTCAGCAAAGGGGGTTGATGCTGCGGGCACTCGCCATTCACCTGCGCGAACATTTAGACGAATTTTATAGGGTGAGTTACCAGACCGGCGCTACTAAAGCCGATAGCTGGGTAGATATTGAAGGTGGTATTGGTAATTTATTTGCGAATGCATCTTTACGAAGAAAATTTCCTGATGAACCTTTTTGCCTGGATGGCGACAGCATTCCTTTGAGCAAGGGCGGCAGCTTTATGGGCCATCATTTGCTCGTTCCCAAAGAAGGTGTTGCCATACATATTAATGCATTTAATTTTCCTGTCTGGGGAATGCTGGAAAAAATTGCCGTGAATTTACTGGCGGGTGTTCCTGCTATTGTTAAACCAGCTACGGTTACTTCTTATCTCGCTGAATCTGTTGTGAAAAAAATTGTAGCATCGGGAATATTGCCTGATGGTGCATTGCAACTGATCTGTGGTAATGCAGGCAATTTACTGGAACAGGTTACCTCGCAGGATGTGATCACCTTCACCGGATCGGCATCTACGGGATTGATGCTAAAGAACAGCAAAAAAATAATGGAAGAAAATGTTCCATTTAACCTGGAAGCAGATTCATTGAACTGTATTGTTTTGGGCGAGGATATTACACCTGCCATGCCTGAGTGGGATATTTTTATTAAAGAAGTACGCAGGGAAATGACCACTAAATGCGGGCAGAAATGTACTGCCATCAGAAGAATATTTGTTCCACAGAATAAGCTCGAAGATGTACAACTAGCGCTGGGCAAGGCTTTGGCGCAGACCACGATTGGCAATCCGCTGAATGAAAAAGTAAGGATGGGTTCCCTGGCGGGATTAGGACAAAGAGAAGAAGTGATGGCACAGGTACAAAAATTATTAGCTTCTTCACAAGTGATATATGGTTCATTGGATAGTGTGGAACTGATTGATGCTGATGCAGTGAAAGGTGCATTTATTAGCCCGCTTTTATTATTGAATGAAGATCCTTTCCACGCAAAAGCAGTGCATGAAGTAGAAGCATTTGGCCCGGTGGCAACACTGATGCATTATGGTTCAATAGATGAAGCCATCGAATTAGCGAAGATGGGCAAAGGATCTTTGGTGAGTACGGTGGTTACTGCAGACAGATCAATAGCTAAACAATATGTATTGGGTGCGGGCGCTTATCATGGCCGCATCCTTGTTCTCAATAATGAATGTGCGAAAGAAAGTACAGGGCATGGTTCCCCATTGCCGTTGCTGGTTCATGGTGGTCCGGGCCGTGCAGGTGGTGGCGAAGAAATGGGCGGTATTCGCGGAGTAAAACACTATATGCAGCGAGTGGCAATACAAGGCTCACCGGATATGATCACAGCCATCACTAATAATTACCAGCCCGGTGCAAAAGGAAAAGAAGATACTATTCATCCGTTCAGAAAATATTTTGAAGAGATACAGGTAGGCGATACTTTGATCACGGGCACACGCTCTATCACGCAAAAAGACATTGATAGTTTTGCTGATTTGAGTGGCGATCATTTTTATGCGCATACCGATCCCAATTCGCTTGAAGGCACCGTCTTTACAGGCATTGTAGCACATGGCTATTTTATTTTAAGCGCTGCGGCCGGATTGTTTGTTGATGGAAAAGAGAAAGGCCCGGTGTTATTGAATTATGGTATTGATGAATTGCGGTTTACCAAACCGGTGTATCCCGGCGCTACGATACAGGTGAAATTTACCTGTAAAGAAAAGATCAGCCAGCAAAAAAAAGAGGATACGGATATTGCAAAAGGAATTGTGAAATGGTATGTTGAGATATCAGACGAAACAAAAGAACTGGTGGGTGTGGCAACGATCCTTACCATGGTAAAAATGAAAAATCAAAACTGACATGACAGAAGCTTATGTAAATTATTCAGTGAAAGATGGGATCGGCACGATCGAGTTCTTTACGCCACACCATAATTCTTTACCGGCAAACATTTTGTCATTGCTTGCAGCTACTATTCAAAAAGCCGGTAGGGATATAGAAAGCAAAGTATTAATATTGAAAAGCGGAGGCAACAAAACATTTTGCGCAGGCGCTTCTTTTGATGAATTGATAGAGATCGAAAATGAAGAAGCCGGTTTAAAATTTTTCAGCGGATTTGCAAATGTGATCAACAGCATGCGCGTATGCCCAAAATTTATCATTGGCCGCGTGCAGGGTAAGACGGTTGGTGGTGGTGTTGGACTGGCAAGCAGTTGCGATTATGTATTTGCCACAGATAATGCAGAAATAAAATTATCTGAACTGGCAGTTGGTATTGGACCATTTGTTGTGGGGCCGGCAGTAGAAAGAAAGATAGGAACTACGGCTACGTATGAAATGTCTATCGACGCGTCCAACTTCCGCTCAGCACAATGGGCAAAAGAAAAAAACCTCTACGCCGATATATTCAGCACCCCGGAACTGATGGATGAAGCCATCATGAAACTGGCAGCTACTTTGGCCGCTTCCAGTCCTATTGCTATGGCAGAGATCAAAAAAATATTCTGGCGGGGAACGGAAAATTGGGATACGCTGCTCAAAGAACGTGCTGCTATCAGTGGCAGGCTGATACTAAGCGATTACAGTAGGGACTTCATCCACAAATTCAAGGCGAAGCAGAAATGAGTGCTTCCAGTCAAACCAAAATAAAACAAAAGATCGAGTCGTTTGATGAAAACAATTTTCATTCTCTCTGCAATCAATTAGCAAAGAAAGACAGGGACCTGAAAAATATCATCAAACAATATGGCTATCCCCCTTTGTGGAGCCGAGTTCCTTCGTTTGAAACATTGATCCATATCATCCTGGAACAACAGGTCTCACTGGCTTCTGCAAAAGCAGCATTAAATAAACTCAAAGAAAAGATCGGAAAGGTTACACACCACAAATTATTGAAGCTGACCGATGAAGAAATGCGCGCCTGTTATTTCAGCCGGCAAAAAACGGTGTATGCCAGGTGTTTGGCGGAGAGTATCCTATCGCGACAGCTAATACTAAAAGGAATTTCAAAAAAATCGGATGATATGATCAGGGAAGAATTAAAAAAAATAAAAGGCATTGGTGATTGGACGGTAGATGTTTTCCTCATGATGTCGCTGAACAGATGCGATTGTTTTCCAACAGGAGATATTGCGTTAGTGAATAGTTTGAAAGAAGTAAAAAAACTTCCCAAAGAAACAACCAAAGAAGAATTGCTGCTGATTGCAAAAAAATGGGAGCCTTACAGAACCATTGCTGCGTATTTATTGTGGTGGAGTTATATTAAGAAACGAAATATGAAGTTGTGAGCTACTTAAAAGGCTTACCGCAGAGACGGGGAGGTTCGCAGAGTTAAAGATTTTTTTGCAAAACTTTGCCGGCCTCAGCGTTCTTTGCGGTTTAAGAATAATCTTCTAAATATTCAACCCCCCACAAGCGCTAAGAACCTGCCCGGTAATATAGCTACTCATATCACTTGCCAGGAACAAAGTAGTATTAGCAATTTCTTCTCCTTTTCCAAACCTGCCCAATGGTATTTTTTTAAGGAACTCTTCTGCAGCAGCACCTTCTTTCAAATAATGTGTCATATCTGTTTCAATAAAACCGGGGGCAATAGCATTGCAGCGAATATTGCGGCTTCCAAGTTCAAGCGCCACTGATTTTGTAAAACCTATAATACCAGCCTTACTGGCTGCATAGCTGCTCTGGCCTGCATTACCACGAATACCAATAATGGAACTCATATTAACAATGCTTCCTTTTTTTGCTTTCATCATGGGGCGGATCACTTGCTTGGTCATGTTGAAAACGCTCTTCAAATTAATATCCATCACATCATCCCATTGCTCGGGTGTCATTCTCAATAACAAATTGTCTTTTGAAATGCCTGCATTATTCACGCAGACATCTACAGTTCCAAATTCTTTCATCACTTCATTGACAAAGCTTTCGCACTGGGCAAAATCACCTGCATTGCTTTTCCATGCTTTTGCATTTACACCCAGGTCGCGCAGTTTACTTTCCAGTACGGCTGCTCTTTCTGCACTACTATCACTCACATAAGTAAAAGCAATATTGGCTCCATGTTCTGCGAGTTTAACGGCGATGGCTTCACCAATGCCCCTTGCTGCTCCGGTAACGATGGCAATTTTTCCTTCAAGTAATTTCATATTCAATGATTGTGATAAGCAAATGTAAAACTAATCGGCGTTCAATATATACCTGCTTTATACAAATAGCAGAACCGTGATCAATACAAATATCTTATATATCTTTTCAATGATAAAAAGGTAAACGGCGAGAAACAAGACCATCTTGAGTATTGTGAGCCACCATTTTTCTCCATAAAACCTTCTGAAAGACTTCGCGCAGAATAAAGTAAGTGCAGTGCCGGCAACGCTGGCAACAATGATCTCGCTTATTTCAAGCGGATTCTTCGTCACCCAAAATACCAATAATGATAGTAAATAAAACAGGAGTGGGAAGAGTAGGTAGCTGAAAGCGATCATAAATATATTAAACTCGGTGGCCAGTATAAAATGATCGAAAAAGAATTTTCTCCTTTTATAAAATAGTATCGATAATGTAAGGGCAGTCAATGGCAGGTACAATAACAGTAGGATCTTGGAAAATTTTGGGGAAGCCTCATCATATTTTTCCGCTAATTGCTGATAGGTATAATGTGATGTGGCGAGTTTTTTTTGTACAAGAGGTTTGCCAAACCATGAATAATCAAAATCAGCCGAAACATAGGTACTCAGGGTCATATTCAATCCTTTGAATAAAGGAAATAAGAGGTATAAGACAACACATACCAGAAAAAGAGAAACGGGTTTGAAGTATTTTCTCCGGATGCCATTGCAGTATTCGAGCGAGTATAGGCCCGGGCGCTTGAAAATAGTTGCAAATGATACGGGTAAAGTGCCATCCAGGTGTGTGATAAAATGCACCGCCTCCTCTGCCACATGCCCCAGCGTTTTATCATGTTCATCATAATTCTTTTCGCCACAGGCATTGCAAAACTTCCCGTGGAAATGATTCCCGCAGTTTTTGCAAATGATATTTGGTGCATGCTGACTCATTCAATTCGTGCGTTATGCTTCCATATTTTTTGGCTTTAGCTTTCTCAATTTTTTGCGACTGGCCACCATGAACATTGCAACAAATGCAATACTTATAGGCAATGCGTTTTCATTATTCGGAAAGAATGCATTTGCCACAGAAACTATTATTACCAGTAGTACCAGTGATGCGATTGCAAAAAGGCTTTGGAGGAGCAGATATCTTTTTTGTGGCTCTTCGCCCGGAATAGATAACTGTGGTTTACTTCTTAAAACATAATACATCAATACATGGTGCGCTATTGCCAGGAACAGGATATTCCCGAAATAAAGAAAAAGCGGGAACATGAAATGTGGGCGCATGCTGCTTACACCCGAAGCGGTAAATGGAAAAGTGACAGCAAAGAACAGAAAAAGCAAATTTCTGAAGATTACGCCATTGTCATAGGAAAGCATGTATTTGCATAATTTCAAATGCTTGGCCCAATATAAACCGACAAAGAAAAAACTGATCACGAAAGAAACGAATTGGTTAATGGTATGACCGAATAATTTTAAAATTGCGGGACCTTCTGCTTCTTTGGGTATTTCCGGAAACTTGATATCTATGATCAGAAGTGTGATGGCAATAGCAAAAACAGCATCGCTGAATAATATCAGTCGCTCAAGTTCAAATTACTTGTGGATACTTTTGTTAGGCTCGCTCATTTGCAGGTATTTATTTAGGGTTGATCAAAGCGTACAGTTCTTCTATATATTTTCTGTCGTTACTCAGGCGTGGTACTTTGTGTTGCCCACCCAGCTTGCCTTTGCTGCGCAGCCATTCGGTAAAAATACCTTTGCGCAATACTTTTATCACAGGCATTCCTAATGCTATATTCTTATAGCGCTTGGCCTCATAATCACTGTTGACACTCTTTAATGCCTCATCCAGTTCGTAAGCAAACTGCTGAATATTTTCCGGCTCATTGTCAAACTCGATCAGCCATTCATGCGCACCATTGCTATTATCGCTAAAATAAACGGGAGCGGCCGTGTAATCATTCACGATCAAATTTGTTTTTTCACAAGCCATAGCAATCGCCCTGTCGGAATTGTCAACGATCACTTCTTCTCCAAATGCATTGATATAATGCTTGATGCGCCCTGTAACTTTTATCCTGAAAGGAGATAAAGAAGTGAATTGAACAGTATCACCAACAAGGTATCTCCATAAACCACCGTTTGTAGAAATAATGATCGCATAATTTTTCCCGATCTCCACATCGTTTAATCCGATGGTGACAGGATCGGGCTTGCCATATTCTTCGGGGCTCATAAATTCATAAAAGATACCATGCTCAAGAAATAATAACATGCCTTCCACCGAAGGATCATCCTGCGCAGCAAAAAAACCTTCGCTGGCATTATACATTTCGAGGTAGTTCATGTTATCGCCCAACAATTTCCGGAATTGGTCTTTATAAGGAGTGAAGGATACACCGCCATGGATATACAACTCAAGATGCGGCCATACCTCTTTTATATTTTTTTTACCTGTGATCTCCAGTATCCTTTTTAATAATACAATGGTCCAGGTAGGCACACCTGAAATGGAAGTGACATTTTCATTGATCGTACTTTGTGCCAGCCGCTCGATCTTTGTTTCCCATTCATCCAGCAATGCAACAGAGAGCTCAGGTGTACGCAGCCAATTGGCCCATACAGGTGTGTTTTGTAAAAGAACAGCACTCAGGTCGCCATAATGTGCATCTTCATTAATAGCATTGATCTGGTGGCTGCCACCTATTACCAATCCTTTACCTGTGAGCAGGTCGCTATCAGGATTAAAATTATAATACATGGTCAGCACATCCTTTGCTGCGTGGTAATGGCAATTTTCCAGGCTTTCTTCTGTGATGGGAATGAATTTACTTTTATCGCTGGTAGTACCGCTGCTTTTTGCAAACCAGGTAACAGGTGTGTTCCATAATAAATTTTGCTCTCCATTCATCAGGCGTTCGATGTACGGTTTCAGGTCGTCATACTGATGTATAGGCACTGCTTTTTTAAAATCACGGATCGAAAATAGTTTCGACATCCCGTATTTTCTCCCGATCTCGCTGTACTGCCCATGTGTAATAAGGTCCTGCAGCACTTCCCTTTGTATAGCAACAGGGTCTTGCGTCCATTGCTCAATGCGCCAATGCCGCAAACGGGCCAAACGTGATATGGCTGGGCTGAATAGTTTCATTTGGGAATGAGGGCAAAATAAGGAATGAAAGATAAATGAAAAATAATTCGACGCGCAATCGATTATTTAATGCAGTAAAATGAGCAGAAGAGATAAGAAAGCCTGAGGATGCTATATGTTTTCCGTGGTGCGATGCCCCTTGTTCATACCCATATCAATGATCCAGTCCTTGCGTTTCAATTCAAAATTGGTACCGAGATAGAGGTTGCGGACTTTTTCATCGTCTGCGAGTTGCTCTGCAGTGCCATGCCTGAAAATTTTCCCTTCTATCAACAGGTAAGCGCGGTCGCAAATAGATAATGTCTCATTTACATTATGGTCGGTGATAAGGATGCCGATATTTTTATATTTCAACCTTGCCACAACACTTTGTATATCTTCTACTGCAATGGGGTCAACACCGGCAAAGGGCTCATCCAGTAAAATAAATTTCGGGTCAACGGCTAGTGCGCGTGCGATCTCTGTTCTTCTTCTTTCACCACCACTCAGGCTATCGCCATTGTTTTTTCGCACCAGGTTGAGCCCGAATTCATCCAATATACTTTCCAGTTTCAAATACCTTTCCTTTTTAGTGAGGCGTGTCATCTCCAGTACTGCCAGTATATTATCTTCCACACTCAGTTTACGGAATACGCTGGCTTCCTGTGGCAGGTAGCCAATACCCATTTGCGCCCGTTTGTACATGGGTAGTTTGGTGATATCAATATCATTCAGGAATACACTGCCTTTATCGGGTTTGATCAATCCCACCACCATATAAAAAGTGGTTGTTTTACCTGCGCCATTAGGCCCAAGAAGGCCAACGATCTCGCCCTGCTGTACATCAACAGAGACCTCGTTTACAACGGTCCTTCCCTTATAACTTTTCTCCAGGCTCCTGGTATGTATCGTTAAATTCAAAACAGGTTGTTTTGGCAAAAATAGAGTTTATACGCGTGATGTTGTTCAAAGGCCGCTATCTTAACAAATACTTGCCGGTTAAAAGGGCAGTTTTATAATAGTCATAGTATGTATATTGCAGCAATTTTTAAAGCATGAAAGTAGTTGAACATTTAGCACAGGCAAAGGATACGCTGATCTCTTTCGAGGTGTTACCCCCGTTAAAAGGCAAGACGATCTCTTCTTTATACGACCACCTGAACCCGTTGATGGAATTTAAGCCTTCCTGGATCAACGTGACCTATCACCGCAGCGAAAGCATGTTCAAAAAGAAAGCAGACGGCACTTTTGAAAAAATAGAAGTTCGCAAACGCCCGGGAACAGTAGGAATCTGCGCTGCGATCATGAATCACTATAAAATAGATGCGGTACCGCATTTTATTTGTGGAGGTTTTACAAAACGTGAGACAGAAGATGCGCTGATTGACCTGGATTTTTTGGGGATCGATAATGTGCTGGTACTTCGTGGCGATGCCGCTAAAAATGAAACAGCTTTTGAACCAGATCCCAAAGGCAACCGCTATGCAATAGACCTGCTCAAGCAGGTGGGTAATATGAACAATGGCATTTACACAGATGAAGATATACAGGGCGGTGGTAAGACAAGGTTCTGCATTGGTGTTGCAGGCTATCCTGAAAAACATTTTGAAGCACCCAATATGGAAATTGACCTGCAGCGGTTGAAAGACAAAGTTGATGCAGGCGCCGAATATATCATGACACAAATGTTCTTCGACAATAATAAATTCTTCGAATTTGTAAAAGCCTGCCGTGCTATGGGGATCACTGTTCCGATTATTCCAGGATTGAAACCTATCACCACAAAAAAACAACTCTCAGTATTGCCACGATTGTTTCATGTTGATATCCCAACAGACCTGTCTAACGAGATCATGAAATGCAAAACAGATCTTGATGCTGAAGAAGCTGGTACAAAGTGGTTATTGCAGCAAAGCAAAGAATTGAAACAGTTTGGTGTGCCTGTCTTGCATTATTATACTTTGGGAAAACCAAATGTTATTAGAAACGTGGTAAAGGAATTAGTGTAATCACTTCACAGTCTTCCATACATCCTCATTCACTTTTATTGGATATTTTTTCTTAAGTGTATCCAGCCACTCATTTTCCAATACGGCCTGGTAATCATTTGTTATAAGCCCGCGGGAGTCGTCGAAACTGCGTTGGCCTGCTGCAGGAAACACCCCCGTTACATATAAGAACACCCAGGAGCCACTATTGACGGGCTTTTCAGGAGATGAGATAAATCCTTTTCTATTCTCGATCTTTTGTTGCACGGGTAATTGCCCTTCCTCATAACGGCCACTGTCTGCCGAAACACTATTACCATAACTGCCAGTTATATTTTTCCAGTCGCTGGGCTTATTGCGTATCCGGTTAGCAACATCATTCGCCAGGTCTTTGCTGGTGGCAGATACTGCAATAGCACTAACACCCGGTTTCCATTGATAGGTTGCTTTATGCTGGTTGTAATATTCTTTCAACCCTGTAGAGTCTTCATTCGATTTTGTCCATACATGTTTATCCATTCCCGCAAACAATAAATTCGCTTCATTAAATTCTTTTAACTGTTGCCGCATTGCTCCGTTGTATTCATCCAAATGCTCACGGTAATATTGGCCCGCAGTAAGATGAATAAAATCTTTTAATATTTCGGCATAAAGCCTGGTTGGTGATCCGCTTGCTGAGCGCCTGGCAAGTTTTGCATATTTTATCCAATCGGCAACCAATATTTGTTTTGCCCCAAATGAAAACACCACAGTAGATGCGGTGATCGTTTGAAAAGGAAAATCAGAACGCTGTAAAGCACTGTCTGTAAATGCCCATAAAGCATTCTCGTCATAATTTCCTTTTTGAAATTTAATGATGGGCAACCATTTGTCGACCAATGTTTTTCTCGCATACTCAATCCTGTCGCTACTTTCCACTTGCTGCCTGATAGGCCCGCCGGCAATAGCTTCGGCTGCGGTTTTTGCAGATGGTACAATTCCAACCAGCTTGATGATATGATAACCATACGAAGTGGTAAAAGGCCTGCTGATATCATCGGGCTTTTGTAATGCAAATATTTTATCCTCAAAATCGCTGCTGTATTGCCCAATGCCAACATCGGGCAACAATCCACCATTATTAACGGTAGAGATATCGGTACTGTATTTTGTTACTAATTTTTCAAATGGAGTTCCTGCTTTAATTTGATGATAAATAGTATCTGCCAAAACAGCCAGCTTTTTTTTATCTGTTTCGGTTGGATTAGGTGGGAACGATAAAAGCAATTGCGCAATTTTTCTCTTTCCAAAAGCGGGGCGCTCCTGTTCATTCTTAAAAATATGATAACCATACTTGCCTTTGAGCGGAGTTGTAAAAGAGCCTGGAGTCAATTTATAAATTTCATTTTCAAATGCATAAGGAAAAGAAAACACAGTGATGTAACCAAGATTGCCCTTGTTATTGCGGGTAGCTTCGTCAGTTGAAAATGCAAGTGTAGTTTCAGTAAAATTTTTACCGGCCTTCAGCTGTCGGTATGCTTCCTGTATTTTTTTATAAGCTTCAGCCGTATCATTCCCAAACTCAATAAAGACCTGCGATACTTTGATATCTTTCTTGCTGCGATCATAAGCTTCTTTCACAAGCGCTTTGATATCCGCTTCTTCATTAATAAAATTCTCTGCGACCTGTTTTTTGAAATTTTCACTCTCTTCCCTAAAACTTGGCTGCTCATCTAATTTTTCATCATAAGCTGCCTGCACCTTTAATTTATAATTGATAAACAGGCGGAGGTATTCGTTCAATGCTTTGGGCCTGTCGGCCTCGGGGGTATAATTTTTATTGAATGCATCAAGGAATTCCTGTTTGGTTGCTTCCTTGTTGCCATAGGTGAATAGAATTTGCGCATGAACGAGCTGTGATAACAGCACACAGGCTAGTACAGGAAGAACACACTTTATCACAGTATTTAATTTTTACCCGTTTGCTTTTTGAGTTTTTCAGTGATCATGCTATCGAATTGCTCAAGGCTTAACTTTTTTGCGATGATGCGTTTCTTGTCGTCAAGCAGGTACATAGTAGGCGTTTGAAAAACATCATACAGCTGGCGGAAATTAGGCTGGCCTGCGGCTTGCTCTGCATCATGTGCGGCCTTTGATTGATAGGTATAGAGCCAGTCTTTGCTGAATTTTTTTTCTGTAACGAACCTATTCAATTCTTCCATCGTTTTATCTGCGGAGCTGACATTAACACTGTACAATTTTACTCCCTCTGCTTTCCATTTGGCTTTATACATAGAATCTACACGGGGTAATTCTTCTTTACAATGGCCGCAGGTAGGATCCCAGAAAACAACAAAAGTAAACGGTGATTGTACTGTATAGAGAGAAACCGTTTTGCCCGTAGTGTCTATCATGTCCAATACTGGGGCCTGGTTGCCCAGTTGATTTGCCATCATACTATAGGCCCTGTCGAAGATCATCTTCCGTGAAGTAGCGTTTAAGAAAGTAGTATCGCCTTTTGCATAAAAATTCTCGAACAAATAAATAAATACTTTATCCTGTCCCATATATTCCGGGTTCAGGTATTTGTTAGTGAATTTTGTGAGTAGGTATGGATACATTTCTTTTCCTGTTCTCGCAGAAAGCAACATGTATTTTACTTCAGCAATAACAGAATCGGCTTCCGGCGAAACATAATATTTAAAGTATTCATCAATCTTCTTTTCAAAGAAAGGCGTACGCAGCAAACGGTCATCATTAAATGCTACATCGTCCCAATAATGGTCCTTTACAAAACGATAAGGGTATAATGAATCAGGTTTTCCTTTAACAATAGGTATAGCAGGTACTTCAGGGCTTTTCATTGCATTGAGAAGTGTGGCTAGCAGTGTGCGTGGATATTTTTTTATGATCGATTCGCGGTAATCCACCAGGTCTTTAGTAGCAACTTTGATCTCGGCTTTCAAACGGGCAGAATCGGCACCTGTTTTTGCAAAATTGAATTGCTGGTTAAGGTTGGCCAGGCGCCCACCTTTTTCATTGGCCATTTTAGAATATTCTTTGAACTGGTCATTATCGGGCGAGCCGGTGATCGCAGCCGCTTCTTTTTTTGTTGAATCACCCACAATGCTGAAATGCTGTACGCTGCCGATCAGGAATTCATTTTGTATGGTCAGTTGCGGCGACACCAAAAAATAAATACCACCGGGAACTTTTGTTGCAGATTTAAAAACACCCTGGCTTTTATCATCAAGCCGGGTTGAATCAGACAGAATTTTGCCGTTACCATAATAACTTCCCAGGTATATCCAGCAGTTTTTATAAGGAGTAAGCGTAACAGAAATGCTGCGTCCGGAAGAAGCAGCAGGAGCGCTGCTTTGTACAGCAGGCTTTTTAACCTGGCCAAAAGAAAGGGCAGGAACAATAAACAGGGTAATGATCAATAAATAATTCTTCATTGCTATTGCTTTAAAAGAGCTGTAAATGTAAGCAAAACGTTTGCGCAGCTGGTTAATCATTTGTAAAAAAGATGAATGCAGGATGAGCTTCAGCCGTTAAAACAATAATCTTAAATGGATAGCGCATCCACAGTATTTTTGCCGGAGTGAAAAAACAAAAGAAACCGGTCATATTAGAGGGGGTATTGGTAGAGGACTATGCTGCTGAGGGTAAATCACTCGCGCGGGTGGACGGAAAAGTGATCTTTATTGAAAATGCTGTGCCGGGCGATATAGTGGACCTGCAAATTTTAAAAAGTAAAAAGGATTGGGCCGAAGGAAGGCCGCTGAAATTTATAAAATACTCTGCCGACAGGGTAACTCCTTTCTGCAGCCATTTCGGGGTTTGTGGCGGGTGCCAATGGCAGATGCTTCCTTACGAAAAGCAACTTTTCTACAAGCAAAAGCAGGTGGTAGATAATATGACAAGGATAGCGAAAGTGCCACTGCCGGCTATCTCTCCCGTTATTGGCGCAGATACCACGAGAGAGTACCGCAATAAGCTGGAATTCACATTTGCCAATAAAAGATTTATTCCAACAGACGAGTTTAGAAAAATTCGTGAGCAAAGAATGCTTTCACCCGAAATGCCTGAGACTCCTGAACCTGCCGGATTTGCAGGCTTTCATGCAAAAGGTGTTTTTGATAAAGTGGTGGCAATAGATACTTGCCACCTGCAGGAAGAACCTACCAATCTCATCCGCAAAGCCATTGCACAATTCGGGATAGACAACCAATTATCGTTTCATGATATCAAACTGCACAAAGGTTGGTTGCGCAATGTGATAATACGCATTGCTACCACGGGGGAAGTGATGGTGAATATTGTGCTGGGGCATGAAGACAAAGAAATGCAGGATCGTTTATTGGGGTCCATCATGCAGCAATTTCCTCAGATCACAACGCTGTTGTACACCATCAATACCAAATTCAACGACACCATTTATGACCTTCAGCCTAAAATATATCATGGCAAGGGATATATCGTGGAGAAGCTGGAAGAGTTTATGTTCAAGATCAGCCCCAAATCCTTTTTTCAAACCAATAGCAGGCAGGCGGAAAAGCTGTACAGCGTTGCGAGGGAGTATGCTGAGTTAAATGGCACTCAAACCGTGTATGACCTGTATTGCGGTACTGGGAGTATTGGTATTTTTGTAAGCAAAGAAGCAAAAAAGATCATTGGGGTGGAGTTAGTTGCCGATGCGATCGCAGATGCAAAAGAGAATGCGGCATTAAATAATATTTCGCATGCATCATTTTTCACGGGCGATGTAGTGGATATTTGCAATGACGATTTTTTTGCAGCGCATGGCCGCCCGGATGTGATCATAACAGACCCTCCGCGCGCAGGCATGCATGAAAAACTGGTTAAAAAATTGCTGGAGATGGCAGCGCCGCTGATAGTTTATGTAAGTTGCAATCCCGCTACGCAGGCAAGGGATATGGCATTGCT
Organism: uncultured Chitinophagaceae bacterium; assembly: GCA_903884185.1. Lineage (GTDB taxonomy): Bacteria > Bacteroidota > Bacteroidia > Chitinophagales > Chitinophagaceae > CAISDV01. Next base: position 19,014 of record CAISDV010000185.1, read on the forward strand.
GGATGAGAAATATGTGGTGACAAAGATCCAGCCGGTAGATATGTTCCCGCACACGCTTCATATAGAGAACGTGGTGCAGTTGAAATTAAGGACAAGTGAATAGTTTTGTTGATCAATAATAGCAAGCAAGCATCGTATGACACAATTCAGGCCAAGTAGTTTCCAGGTATTACCACCGGTGATCAAGAACCTCATGATCATTAATGCGCTGTTTTTTCTTGCGCAGAATACAATTCCCAAGCAATACATCAATATGGATGATGTGTTTGCCCTGCATACCTGGCAAAGTCCATTGTTCCAGCCCTGGCAGTTTATTACACACCTGTTCATGCATGGTGGCTTTGATCATATTTTCTTTAACATGTTTGCCTTGTGGATGTTTGGTTCAGTATTGGAAAATGTTTGGGGGCCGAAACGGTTCATCAAGTTTTATATATCGTGTGGACTGGGCGCTGCGCTATGCCACATGATCGTTCTATATTTTGAAAGTAGAGGCATGTTATCTCAATACTACCTGATCAACTATGGTTCGGATGACTATTTGTCGAAGTTGCAAAGTTTTATTGAAAAATATAGCCCGATAAGACAAATGCCACTCACGATCGATTCAGCTACTGAGATAGTAAGATATCATCTTGATGAACCTACGATTGGCGCTTCAGGCGCTGTGTTTGGATGCCTTGCTGCATTTGGTTACCTGTTCCCTAACACTTACATCTACATTTATTTTTTCCTTCCGGTCAAAGCAAAATGGTTTGTACTCTTTTATGCCGGGTATGAATTATACTCAACGATAAAGAATTCTGCAGGTGATGATGTAGCGCATGTGGCGCATCTGGGTGGCGCACTGGTAGGCATCATTCTTGTTTATTTCTGGAACAAAACAAACAGAAAAAATTTCTATTAATATCATTTGCATATTGAAAATATTTTATGGGCGACAGAGATTACAAGACAGGTGGCAGGCCCTTATTCGGGCAGGGCAATGCGCTCACTTCGCTGGTGGTGTTGAATATTGTTGTATTTGTTCTGATCAATTTTATCCGGATCATTTATCTCTTCTCTTATTCTGACAGCGGTGAAGCGGAAATTGCTTTCTCACAACAGGTAATGCCACATTTCATGCTACCTGCTTCATTTGATCAGCTTTTATCGAGGCCATGGACGATCATACTTTATATGTTCTCGCATTACAGCATCTGGAGCCTCATCAGCAGTTTATTATGGTTATGGGCATTTGGTTTTATCCTGCAGGACCTGACAGGCAATAAAAAATTAGTTCCTATTTATTTGTATGGAGGATTTGTTGGGGCGATATTCTTTTTACTGAGTGTGAACTTTATTCCGGCTATCCATCATACCATTACAGCCAATCCTTCTTTCATGGGTGGCGGCGCGGCAGTAATGGCTGTAGCTATTGCCACCACTACTCTTTCGCCAAATTACCGGCTCTTTCCAATGATCAATGGAGGCATTCCATTATGGGTGCTGGCATTGATTTTTGTAGCGGTGGATTTTACTACACTTTCTGGCTCCAGCGGCGGATATGCAATTGCGCACCTGGCGGGAGGCCTCATGGGATTTTTATTCACCCATCAATTAAAAGCAGGGAAAGACCTGGGCATGTGGATGAACCAATTGCTTGATTGGTTAGATGGTTTGTTCAATCCTGAAAAAAAAGATAAAGGAACTCCGGGCGGAAGGCTATTCTATAAATCACCAGGCAAGCCTTTTCAAAAAAAAGCCAACCTGACACAGCAGAAATTAGATGCTATCCTCGATAAGATCAACCAGGAAGGGTACGATGCATTAACGGGTGAAGAAAAGAATTTCCTGAAACAGGCAAGTAAAGAAGATCTCTGACCCTGTACAGATAAAATGTTTTGTTACATTTAGGGTATGGCAAAAGCCACTTTCCGTAAGATCGCCAAAACTGCAATCATCATTGTCACTATTATTGTAGTGATATTTTTTTTAATGGCCTGTTTTTCTCCCTGGCTAAGCCCGGCCAGTTTTTGGTGGATAGGTTTTGCCGCATTGATAGTACCTTATCTTGTATTACTACTGATCCTGGCTTTTGTTTTTTTCCTTGCGGTGAAACCTAGGCTGACATTGATTCCCCTGATAACCCTCTTGGTTGGATGGAAACAGGTGACAGTGATCTTTGGTATTCATATCAAATCAGAATTCAATAAAACAAAACCGGAGAACAGTCTGCGGATCGTTGACTGGAATATCAGAAGTTTTAATGGCCCTGATAATAACAAGCTGACCAAAAAGTATACCCGCGAAGATGTTGCTGAGAGTATTGAGGGGCTTGACCCGGATATCATTTGCCTGCAGGAATTCAATAATGCCTATCATCCTGAATCAGACAATATCTCCCTTTTCAAAAAAAAATACCCCTACTATTTTTTTTCAAGAGATTATCATCGTGCCAAAGGAAATTATGAATCAGGCTGTATTATTTTTTCAAAATATGCCATCATTGATTCGGGAAAGGTCAAATATCCAACGGCAGAAAGCCTTATTTATGTTGATATAGTGAAGGGGAATGATACAACGAGAATATATACCACCCACCTGCAATCTTTCAAATTCAAGAAAGTTGATTACGACGACCTTGAAAAGATCCGCCAGCAGGAAGAGGATGCATTGATCGCATCAAAGAATATCTTTCAAAAAATGAAGCTGGCATTCAAACGCAGAAGTGTACAGGCGAACATGATCAGGGATGAAATGGATAAATGCACACATCCCTCCGTTATTTCAGGCGATTTCAATGATGTGCCCGGCAGCTATGCCTATTTTCGTATCAAAGAAGGCAGGCAGGATGCCTTTTTGCAGAAGGGATTTGGTATCGGGAGAAGCTTTGTAGCACTTGCGCCAACTTTGCGGATCGACTATATCCTCCCCGACAGCCATTTTGATGTTTTGCAATTTGGAATGATCGATGAAAACCTCAGTGATCATATTATGCTGGTAAGCGATATTCGTTTGAAAAAATAAAATATCTTCGCCGGTCTGTTATCGCCTCTCTTATATAACTAACTGATCATTCATGTCTCTTAAAGTTTATAATTCACTTACACGCAAAAAAGAAACCTTCGAGCCCATCGTCAAAGGGCATGTAGGGATGTATGTCTGCGGCCCAACCGTAAGCGGCGAAAGCCACCTGGGGCATGCAAGGCCATTTATTACTTTCGATTTCGTTTACCGCTACCTGCTGCATCTCGGTTACAAAGTGCGCTATATCCGCAATATTACAGATGCCGGTCATTTTGAAGAAGAAGGGCGCGAGGCAGAAGATAAGATCAGCAAAAAAGCAGTCATAGAAAAACTGGAACCCATGGAACTGGTGCAGAAATACACCAACCTGTTTCACTGGGCCATGAGCCGGTTCAATAACCTTCCCCCAAGTATAGAGCCTACTGCCACTGGGCATATTGTGGAACAGATCAACATGATCGAAAAAATTATAGCGGATGGTTATGCTTATGCGGTGAATGGATCGGTATATTTTGACGTTGAAAAATATAATATAGATTATTCTAAGAAAGGATCGCCATACGGCATACTTAGTGGGCGTGTATTAGAAGATATGTTAGAGACAACCCGTGAACTTGACAACCAGGAAGAAAAAAGAAACAAAGCAGATTTTGCTTTGTGGAAGAATGCGCCACCTGAACACATCATGCGCTGGAAAAGCCCATGGGGAGAAGGTTTCCCGGGATGGCACATTGAATGCTCGGCGATGAGCACCAAATACCTTGGCGACCAGTTTGATATTCATGGAGGAGGAATGGATCTTCAGTTCCCACACCATGAATGCGAGATCGCACAAAGCACTGTTTGCAATCATATCATGCCCGCGCGTTACTGGCTGCATAATAATATGATCACGGTGAATGGAAAGAAGATGGGAAAAAGTTATGGCAACCAGGTAAGCCTTACACAAATGTTCACCGGTGATAACCCTGTGTTGTCGCAGGCGTATGATCCAATGACGATCCGCTTTTTTATTCTTCAAACACATTACAGAAGCACATTGGATTTTAGTAATGAAGCTTTACAGGGAGCAGAAAAAGGATTGAAACGTTTATGGGAAGCCTGCCAGGTACTTGAAGAACTCGCAATTGGAACAAATAAAGCTGCCGATGCAGAACTTGATGCACGTTGTACTAAACTGGTCTCTGAATTTGATGAGTTCATGGATGATGATTTTAATACGGCTAAAGTGTTGGCGAATTTGTTCGAGCTTGTACCTGTGATCAATGGCATCAAAGACAAACACATTGCTGCAGATGCTATCAGTGCAACTACACTCAGGCTTATGCAAAAGCAGGTAAAAGTTTTTGCTGAAGATATTTTTGGGTTGAAGAATGAACATCCTAAAAATGAACAACTGGACGGCGTATTACAATTATTGATCAATATTCGTAAAAGCGCCAAGGACAGGAAAGACTTTGTTACCAGCGATACCATCAGGCATGAACTCGCAGCGCTGGGAGTGCAGTTAAAAGATGAAAAGGATGGAACTGTCAGTTATACAGCAGATTAATTTTAAACTTTCTGCCCGTTTATTCGTCATTTGGCAAAACTTTGATGGGCCGCTCATTTATTTATAGCATGACGGTGCTATTTTTGATCCCTTATTACCAATAAAGACCTTACGATGCAAAGAATGAAGTTGTTTGTTACCTCTCTATCGATCGTGGTTTGCTGCTCTGGCTTATCAGCCCAAAAAATAGATTCGGTACTAGGCATATATGCTGAACAATACCAGCAGGAAAAACTCCATCTCCAATTTGATAAGGCAACCTATAATAAAGGAGAGACCATCTGGTTCAAAGCTTACCTGATGACGGGTACCGATCTTTCTGAATATAGTAAAAATCTATATGTAGACTGGTATGATGTATCAGGTAAACTGCTGAAACATACAGTAGCACCCATTTTTCGTTCTTCAGCAAAAGGCCAGTTCGAGATACCTGCAGCATACACAGGGCAGGTGCTTCATCTGAAAGCATATACCCAGTGGATGCTGAATTTTGATTCTGCGTTTCTATTTAATAAAGATATATCCGTTTCACAGGTGCTGACGGCCAGGCCCCCACAAATCAAACCCATACCATCCATTCAATTTTTTCCGGAAGGCGGAGACCTTGTACAGGGCTTGAGTGCAACCGTTGCCTTTAAAGCAGTGAACCAGTTTGGGAAACCGGTGAATGTGCGGGGTGCTGTAAAAAATACAAAAGGGGAACTGATCGATTCATTTACGGCCAGGCATGATGGCATGGGAGTCTTCACGGTTGATCAGCCCGATCAAAAAGAAAAATATACAGCTTCCTGGGTAGATGAAACAGGCAAAGCATATACCTCTGTACTTCCTGCAGTAAAAGAAATGGGTGCAACCATCCAGGTACAGCCTTTAACGGGTAAAACCCTTGTTGCCATTAAGAGAACAGATAATGCCACTGCCAGTATGAAGTCGCTTAATTTAATCGCGACAATGAATCAACAGGTGGTGTACCGTTCTAAAGTGAACCTGGCTGCAAGAGCCTCTGGGCTTGCAGAAATTCCCACAGAAACTTTTCCAACCGCTGTTATGCAGATCACTCTTTTTACATCGGATTGGATTCCGCTGGCAGAACGAGTGGTATTTGTAAACAACCACCAGCATGAATTTTATTCTGAAGTAAATAATGTTGTAAAAAATTTAGGCAAGAGAGGAAGGAATGCAATAGAAGTATATGTATCCGATACCATTGCCTGTAATATGTCCATAGCTGTTACCGATGCAGGGTTGGGATCTGACAGCAGCAATAATATCATGCCGCAATTATTATTGTGTGGCGATATAAAAGGAGCTGTCTATCATCCTGACTATTATTTTGCAAGTGAAGCAGACAGCCTTGCCAGGAACCTTGACCTGGTGATGCTAACACATGGATGGAGGCGTTTTAAATGGGATGAGATAGTACGTGCAAAGATGCCGGTGATCAATTATCCGCGCGAAACAGAATATCTCCAGATAAAAGGAAAAGTATTTGGTAATGCATTTGCCCGCAGCAGTGCTACACAATCTATCAATGTGATTTTGGCGGGGAAGGATACTTCTTCAAGACAAAAGGAAATAATGGTATTGCCGGTTGACAAGGATGGTTCTTTTGTACAGCATGGGGCTTTCTTCTATGATACACTCCGTTTGTTCTATATGTTTAATAACGACAGAAGCCTCACTAACAGAACGGAAGTGCGTTTTCAGAATGGATTATTGCCAACCCCAAAACTGGTTATCAATGATATGACGGCTTTTTCGGGTAGCTATCTTCCTGACGACAGCAGTGCATACCTGCGAAATAAATTTTTCTACGACCAGGCTACCAATCTCACAAAATTACTGGGTGCACATAACCTGGAAGAAGTGATCGTTCATACAAAAGCAAAAAGCCCATTGGAATTATTGGATGACAGGTATGCCAGTGGATTATTTGCCGGAAACGGCGACGGCTACCAGTTTGATATTGCCAATGATCCTATAGCAAGAAGTGCAATGGATGTATTCCGTTACCTGCAAGGCCGTGTGGCAGGGCTTACTATCAATACCTCCGGGGCGGTGCCTACGCTTAGCTGGCGTGGTGGTAACCCCTCGTTATTTTTAAATGAAATGAATACACAGCCTGATGTTCTCACTACCATTCCTATGACCGATGTAGCGTATATTAAAATATTCAGGCCACCATTCTTTGGCGCGCCGGGCGGAGGTAGTGGTGGTGCCATTGCTGTTTATACATTGAAAGGATCAGATAGCAAGAATACTTCTTCGCAGGGATTGGAAATGACAAGGCTTGGAGGATATACTACCTATAAAGAATTTTATTCTCCCGATTATTCAGTGCCTGTTACCAATACTGACCCGGATCTGCGTACCACCATTTATTGGAATCCTTATGTACTCACGACCGCTAAAAGCCGCGTGGTGAGGCTCGAGTTTTATAATAACGACCTGAGCAAAAAATTACGGATCATACTGGAAGGAGTAAATGCGGAAGGCAAACTGACCAGGATAGAAAAAGTGATTCAATAAGATCCATTCAACCAACAGGCATTTCATGAAATATATTCTCACACTGTCTGTTGTTTTTTTTCTAAACAATACTGTATTCTCACAGCAGGTTGATTCTTTGCTGGGCATCTATGCGGCGCAATACCAGCAGGAAAAGATCCATATTCATTTTGACAAATCTGCTTACAATAAAGGAGAGACCATCTGGTTCAAAGCCTACCTGATGGCCGGAAATGAATTATCGGCCTATAGCAAGAATGTATATGTTGACTGGTATAATTCAAATGGAAGGCTGCTGAAACATACCGTGTCGCCGGTGTTTGAATCTTCTGCCAAAGGGCAATTTGAAATTCCCGTAAACTATGCCGGGCAAGGGGTATATGTAAAAGCATATACGCAATGGATGCTCAATTTTGATTCCACTTTTTTATATAGTAAAGAAATTGTCGTTAATCAGCCTCCTGTTACCGGCAGCGTACCAATGAAATATATAACATCGGTACAATTTTTTCCTGAAGGCGGCGACCTGGTGAATGGATTAAATTCAAAAGTTGCTTTCAAAGCTACCAACCAGTTTGGCAGACCAGTACGTGTGAGTGGTGCCATCAAAAACAGCAGGAACGAACTAATAGATTCTTTTGCAACCCAGCATGATGGCATGGGAAATTTTTCCATTGAACCGGAACTCAAAGAAATATATACTGTTTACTGGACAGATGAATATGGCCACCAGGATATTGCAGGACTGCCCCTCATAAAAAATAATGGAGCAGTAATGCAGGTGCAATCATTGCCGGGTAAAACCATCATCGGCATAAAACGATCCGAAACAGGCCCTTCCAATCTTAAACTTCTATACCTGGTGGCGCACATGAACCAGGAAATTGTTTATCAGTCAAAATTCAATCTCAACATCAGTAAAACAGGTGTAGCAGAAATACCAACAGAACAATTGTCAACAGGTGTTTTGCAGGTTACCTTGTTTAATGCAGACTGGCAGCCGGTTGCAGAACGGGTGGTGTTTGTAAACAATCATCATTACCTGTTTGATACAAAAGTGAATGCATTGGTAAGCGGAACGGGTAAGCGAAATAAAAATGTGATCGAGATAGAAGTGCCCGACAGCATCTCTTCCAATCTATCTGTTGCTGTTACTGATGAAGGATTGTATAATGATGGAAGCAATAATATTGTTTCTCAATTTCTTCTCTGCGATGATATCAAAGGGCAGGTGTATGAACCATACTATTATTTTTCCGGAAACACAGACAGTATCCGGCAACACCTTGATCTTGTGATGATGACACATGGATGGAGAAAATTTAAATGGGATGAAATAGCGCAGGGAAAAACACCCACCATTAATTATCCGCGCGACAGTAATTACATGCAGATCAAGGGAAGTCTTACCGGCAGGGCGTTTAGCAGGTCAAAGGACAAAGAATTTATCACGCTTATCCTGCAGGGAAAAGACTCCAGTAAACAATTTTTGATCCTTCCATTGGAATCAGACGGAAGTTTTATCAAAGAAGGGATGGTATTTTTTGATACTGCTAAAGTGTTCTACAAGATCAACAAAGACAAAAGGCAGATCGAACAAAATAATATCAACCTTCAAACAAATTTGTTGCCTTCCCCTTACCTGCCTGTGGTAAAAGGCTCGGTCTATCCCTGGCTGTTCATTGATACTTCTGAAACGGTGCGTAACCGTTTCTTCGCGGAAGAAAATAAAAAACTCATCATTGCAAGCGATGCCACGATGCTGAAAGAAGTAACAGTGTACACAAAAGCAAAAAATTCAACAGATGCTTTAAATGCAAAATATACATCCGGTGTATTTGGGGGTGAAACGAGTTATAGTTTTGATATCAGTAATGATCAAACTGCATTAAGTTCACTTGACCTGTTCCGTTATCTGCAATCCATGGTTGCAGGGTTGTCTGTTAACTATTCACAAAGCCGCGACATGGCACCTGCGGCAGGGGCAACTACAGCCAGCCCGGCTGCAGCAGCGGCGGGAGGTATGCCTGAAATTGTGTGGCGGGGCGAATCGCCGGTACTCTACCTGAATGAAATAGAAACTGACGCGGATGTGCTGATGAATACACCCATGACCGAGATCGCGTATGTAAAAGTATTCAGGCCACCATTTTTTGGAGGGTGGCAGGGGGGCCGCTCCGGTGCAATATCCGTGTATACCCGGAAACCAGGGGATAAGCCAAACAATTCTGTAGATGGGATGGATAGTAAATTTTTAACCGGGTATTCTGCCCACAGGGAATTTTATTCGCCCGATTATAGCACATCTACCTCTGATTTTTTGCCGGATATCCGCACCACTTTATACTGGAACCCCTTTGTGCTCACTGATGCAAAGACCCATAAGGTAAAACTGGAGTTCTACAATAATGATATCAGCAGGAAGCTTCGTATTGTTGTGGAAGGAATGAATGCTGCCGGTAAACTGACAAGGGTTGAGAAGGTCATAGAATAGGCTGAAACGGGGTTGAACAAGTCTAATCACATTTTCATCTATTGTTCTCTGTTTCAATTTCAAATCTGGCTATCTTAGCTCCTCTTTTAAATTATCCGAAATTTCTTTTCCATGCACAAAGGAATAATGATCTTGCTAATTACAGGAATTGTATCCTGTACCAGTAAAAAAGAACCTCCCCCAAAAACCAACCAGGCAACCATTGTTGACGTGATCATTGCGCAGACAAAAAGCCTTACACATACAGTGGAGGTGAATGGAGCTGTCTTAGCCAATGAATATGCGGAACTGCGGCCGGAGATCAGTGGGCGGATCACTTACCTGAACCTGCCCGAAGGCACTCTCATTGCAAAAGATGCAGTTATTGCACGTATCAATGATGCAGACCTGCAGGCACAAGTTGCAAAGTCAAAAGTGTTGTTAGACCTGTATACAAAAACGGAAGAACGCTTACGTAAATTATTAGCGGTGAATGGTGTTAACCAGGCCGATTACGATGTTGCTCTAAATAATGTAAACAGTACCAAAGCAGATATCGTGTACACACAGGCGCAGATAGACAAGACAGTGATACGTGCGCCTTTTAGCGGAACAATGGGCTTGCGGCAGGTGAGCCCGGGTTCATATGTTACTCCGGCTACCATTCTTGCCACCATTCAGCAGGTAGATAAATTAAAGATCGATTTTACCATACCGGAAGAATACACAAACATCATTAAGAAAGGCAACACTGTTGAAGTAGAAACAGATGCTCTTTCTAAAACACGCCGGAAGGCAGTGATCATTGCTACAGAACCACAGATCATTCAAACTACACGTAATTTAAAAGTGAGGGCGCTCCTGGATAACAATGGAAAAGTAAACCCCGGCGCTTTTGTAAAAGTATTTGTATCTGCGGGAGCCGATACCAAAGCGATCATGGTTCCTACCAATTCCATCATCCCAGATGATAAGAACAGCCAGCTGGTCATTGTAAAAGATGGTAAAGCTTCTTTTATAAATGTGCAGAAAGGTTTGCGCGAAGCAAATAATGTTGAGATAACCAAAGGGGTGAATGTTGGGGATTCGGTTGTTGTGACAGGTGTGTTATTCGCCAGGCCCAAGAGCCCGTTAAAAGTGCGCAGTGTAAAGACATTGGAAAAACTGGCAGGAAGCGACAGCACAGGTATTAAATAAAAAAATTAATTTCTTAGAGCCCATATAATGAATATATCAGAACTATCGTTGAGGCGGCCGGTATTAGCTACGGTAATGAATTTAATGATCATTCTGTTTGGTGTAGTAGGCTATACCTTTCTTGCCGTACGTGATTATCCTGCTATTGACCCACCGATCATTTCAATAAGCACTTCATATACCGGCGCCAATCCTGATATCATTGAAAGCCAGATAACAGAACCGTTAGAAAAACAGGTAAATGGTATTCCCGGTATCCGTACAATATCTTCATCGAGCACATTGGGTAGCAGCAATATTACCGTAGAATTCAACCTGGGCGTGGACCTGGAAGCAGCTGCCAGTGATGTGCGTGATAAAGTAGCGCAGGCAACACGAAGCCTTCCACAGGATATTGATGCACCACCGGTAGTATCCAAAGCGGATGCCAACAGTGATTTTATTTTGATCCTCGCAGTTCAGAGCCATACCAAAAGTTTACTTGAGTTAAGCGATTATGCTGAGAATGTTCTTCAGCAGCAATTACAAACGATCAATGATGTTAGCTCTGTTAACATCTTCGGGCAAAAACGTTATGCAATGCGCCTCTGGATAGATCCGGGTAAGATGAATGCATATAACGTGACCTTTACTCAAATCCGCAATTCAATGAGCAGTGAGAATATTGAATTGCCACCAGGAAAAATATATGGTAACAATACTGAACTCACTATCCGTACACTTGGCAGGTTGACTTCGGAGAAACAATTCCAGGACCTTATCATTAAAGAAGATGCTTCGGGTATTGTTCGGTTAAGTGATGTGGCAAGGGTTGAACTAGGGCCTGAAGTGCTGGAGCAAACATGGAAATACAATGGAGTGAATGCGGTTGGGCTTGCCATCATCCCGCAACCTGGCGCCAATAATATTGAGATCGCAGATGAATTTAATAAACGCCTTGCGCAGATCAAAAAATCCAACAAAGCAGATATTGAACTGAATGTATTGATCGATAACACAAAGAACATCCGTCAATCACTGGCAGAAGTAAAAGAAACCCTCGTCATTGCATTCGGGTTGGTGGTATTGGTGATATTTTTCTTTTTCAGGAGCTGGCTGATCGCGATACGCCCATTGATAGACATTCCCATATCGTTGGTGTCCACTTTCTTTATCATGTATATCTCGGGATTCTCCATCAACATATTGACGCTGCTGGGTATTGTACTAGCCACGGGATTGGTGGTGGATGATGGGATAGTGGTAACGGAAAATATTTTCAGAAAATTAGAGGGCGGATTACCTATTCATAAAGCAGCATTGGAAGGAAGCAAGGAAATCTTTTTTGCAGTTGTATCTACATCCATCACGTTAGCGGTAGTATTTCTTCCCGTGATCTTCCTGCAAGGCTTTGTAGGAAGATTGTTTCGCGAATTTGGTGTGGTGTTGGCTGCGGCTGTTTTAATATCGGCATTCGTATCACTCACCATCACGCCTGTATTGAATGTGTACCTCACTCGAAAAGACTCTGCGCATGGCTGGTTTTACCTCAAAACGGAACCTTTTTTCAAAGGGATGGAAAGCGGTTACTTGAAACTACTCAAAGGATTCCTGAAAATAAGATGGATGGCCTGGGTGATCATTGTTGTATGCGGAGGAATTATTTGGTTTGTGCAAAAAAATTTGCAAAGCGAGTTGGCGCCATTGGAAGACAAGAGCAATATCCGGTTTACAATTACTGCGCCCGAAGGAACGAGTTATCCATATATGCAGGATTTCGCAGACAAAATTTCTAATTTTCTTTATGATTCTGTTCCAGAACGGGATTTTGTTTTTGCACGTACCCCTGCAGGTTTTGGCGGCAGCGGCGGATCTTCTAATACTACCCAGCCAAGGCTTGGCCTGGTAGATCCGCAGTACAGGACCCGCAGCCAGAATGATATTGCCAATGACCTGCAGAAAAAATTATCGCGGTTTAATGACGCAAGAATATTTGCCGTGCAGGAACAAACGATCTCTGTTGGGCAGGGTTCAAGAGGAGGCCTTCCTGTGCAATTTATCCTGGAGAACCAGGACCTGAATAAGCTAAAGGAAATGATCCCTAAATTTTTGGATGAGGCAAGAAAGGATAAAACTTTTTCAAACGTTGATGTCAACCTGAAGTTTAACAGGCCCGAAGTACAGATAACTGTAGACAGGATGAAAGTAAAAGACCTTGGGCTTTCTACGCAGGATGTTATCTCTGCAATGCAATCGGCTTTCAGTGGTGGAAGGTTAGCATATTTTATTATGGGTGGATACCAATACCAGGTGATAGCACAGGTGGATAGGGGTGACAGGAATAAACCTATCGATATCAATCATATTTATGTACAGAATGCAAAAGGCGAAAATATTTCTCTTGATGCAGTTGTGCACATGGAGGAAAGCAGCAGCCCTTCCACACTATTTCACTTTAACAGGTATAAAGCAGCAACCATTTCAGCTTCACTCGCCGAAGGAAAAACAATAGGCGATGGTATCGTGGCCATGCAGGCGATCGGGAATAAATTATTGGACCAGAGTTTTCAATCCGGGTTAAACGGGCCTTCGAGAGATTATGCTGAAAGCTCTTCCAATATTGTGTTTGCAGTTGGTATGGCGTTGATCTTGATCTATCTCGTACTTGCGGCACAATTTGAAAGTTTCCTTGATCCATTCACTATCATGTTCACAGTGCCGCTGGCGGCGGCTGGCGCATTCCTGAGTTTGTACCTATTTGGTCAGACCATCAATATCTTTTCTGAAATTGGCATGATCATGCTGATAGGATTGGTTACCAAGAACGGAATATTGATCGTTGAATTTGCAAACCAGAAACGGGAGCACGGACTTAATAAAATGGAGGCAGTGGTAGAAGCAGCATCACAAAGATTACGCCCGATATTGATGACAAGCCTTGCCACTTCATTCGGAGCCTTGCCTATTGCTTTGAGCCTGGGCGCTTCTTCTGCAAGCCGCGTTCCTTTGGGAATAGTGGTAGTAGGTGGCATCGTGTTTTCATTGGTATTAACCCTGTTCGTAATACCGGCCGTGTATACATTTATTTCGGGAAAACATAAGGCGCATAAGACAGAGATCACCGAGTGAGCAGAATTTACAGGATTAAAGAATGAAAGAATTTAATAGGTAGATGAACCAATCGATCGCTGATATCAGGAAGGATTATAAAATGCAATCGCTGGATGAAAAAGATTCAGCAGCAAATCCATTTGCGCAATTTGATAAATGGTGGGAAGAAGCAACTAACAGCAATATTGATGAAGTAAACGCCATGACGCTTGCCACCGCTACCAAAAGCGGCATGCCTTCTGCTAGAATTGTTTTGTTGAAAGGATATGATGAAAGCGGATTTGTTTTTTTTACACATTATTCAAGTGCAAAAGGAAATGAGCTGGCAGAAAATCCACATGCCGCACTGATATTTTTCTGGAAAGAATTAGAAAGGCAGGTTCGAATTGAAGGAGTAGTTGAAAAAATTTCTTCAGAAAAGAGCGATAAATATTTTGCTTCGCGGCCAGTAGGAAGCAGGATCGGGGCCTGGGCTTCACCACAAAGCAATACCATTGCAGGTAGAAATGTTTTGGAAGAGAATGAAAAAAAATTCAGCCAGCAATTCGGGAATGATATACCACGCCCGGAAACCTGGGGCGGTTATATTGTGAAGCCAACTAAAATAGAATTCTGGCAGGGGCGTAGCAACAGGCTGCACGACAGGTTACAATATTCTTTGCACGATGGAAATTGGAAGATGGAAAGATTAGCGCCCTGATCTATTTCCTCTTCATTACTTTTTCGGCAGCCGCCAAAACATGCGGAGTAGATAATCCATATTTTTTCAGGAGATCAAGTGGCTTTCCACTTTCGCCAAATGTATCATTGGTTCCAATGTATTCGATAGGTATGGGACAATGTTTTGCTGCCACTTGTGCAACGGCATCACCCAATCCGCCAATAATATTATGCTCTTCTACTGTTACAGCGCATTTTGTTTTTGAGATCGATTTGATGATGGCTTCTGTATCCAATGGTTTGATCGTATGAATATTAATCAGCTCTACGCTAAAACCTTTTTCTTCCAATAACCTTCCGGCTTCAATGGCTATCCACACCATGTGCCCGCATGCAAAAATGCTGATATCGGTTCCTTCACTCATTACCTGTGCTTTGCCAATAACAAAATCACTTCCATCTTCTTTGGTGAAGTTTGGCCATTTGGGCCTGCCGAAACGCAGGTACACCGGGCCTTGATATGATGCGATCGCTTTTGTTGCTGCTTTGGTCTGGTTAAAATCACAGGGAACGATCACCGTCATGCCTGGCAACATCTTCATCAACCCAATATCTTCCAGTATCTGGTGCGTTGCACCATCTTCTCCCAGGGTCAGTCCCGCATGCGATGCGCAGATCTTTACATTCTTACCGCTGTAAGCAACACTCTGCCTTATCTGGTCGTACACACGTCCGGTACTGAAATTCGCAAACGTAGTGGTGTAAGGTATTTTACCACCTATCGTTAATCCTGCACCAATACCGATCATATTCGCTTCGGCAATACCACATTGTATATAACGGTCAGGAAAATCTTTGATGAATGGCGCCAGCTTTAAAGAACCGGCAAGATCGGCAGTGAGTACCACCACATTTTCATTGGCTTTTCCTATTTCATAAATGCCTTCGCCAAAACCACCGCGTGTTTCTTTTTCATTGAGTACCTGGATATCTTTCAGTTTCATAAGTAAGAAGTATTGAAGCGTTGCAAAGTAAAGGAAATTGCGGCAGTGAAAACGGGATAAAATGATCTTTCTATTCTGGCATGGCGGTCACATCTTTCATATTGCCTGTGCGCTTGAGCACTCCCCAATGCTGCAACTCGCCTTTGAGTGCGCGGCGGTATGACCTGAACAGGATAATGAGCATGAGCCAGCGGTAGACCAGCCTTTGCGGTATTAGCCAGATAATCCTTCCGGCACGCTCTTCTTTTTCCAGTGCAAAAGCAAGGAATGCGATCAATGCATCCACTACCATAAAGACGAGATAATACATCCCGATCTTATTCCTGCTTTCGGTAAACAAGCCCAACAGCATAATAAAATCTGCCAAAGGCGTAAAAAGTGGAACGATGTATTTGAATAAAAGAATATCGGGAAATGCTATCCATCCTAAAGCTTTATAACTGCTGTTGAATAATACATCTTTGTGTTTCCAGAAACACTGCATCACACCATAACTCCACCGGAAACGTTGTTTCATGAACTGGTTTACTTTTTCAGGCACTTCTGTATAAGCCAGCGCGGCAGGCTCATTGCCAACGATAAAGCCGGCCTTTAAAATACGGATCGTGACATCACAATCTTCCGCCAATGTATCCGTAGTAAATCCTCCGGCCAATAACAGGGCATCTTTTTTAAAAGCGCCGATAGCGCCGGGGATAACTGTGATCGCATTCACATAAGCAAATGCTTTGCGGTCGAAATTTTGGCCTGTTATATATTCAATGCTCTGCCAGCGGGTTATCATATTCACTTCATTGCCTGCTTTTACAATTCCTGCCACAGCGCCCATACGCGGATTGGCGAACCTTCGCATCAGCATACTCACTGCATTGGGCATTAGTTTGGTGTCGGCATCAATACAGATCACATAATCGGCGTGTGATTGGGAGATGCCATAATTCAATGCAGAAGCTTTACCGCCGTTTCTTTTTGTAAATACTTTGATAACCTCACGTTCTGAAAATGCTGTTTTTACTTTTTCATAAGTACTGTCCTTGCTGCCATCATCTACAAAAATGATCTCGTAATCCGGGTAATCACATAGCAATAAATTTTCCAGGGAACTTACCGCATTTACTTCTTCGTTATATGCAGGGACGATAATGGAGACAAAAGGAAATGCTGACGGTTCCAGGAACATCGCCTGCTTGTCTTTTTTCTTTTCGAGTACTGCCAGTACTCCAATGATAGCAAGCCGGATAGCACTCAGTACAAGGAATACAATAAATATGGCACCAAAGAAAGATTCCAGTATATAGCCCGTTCCCGCCAGAAAATAATTGAATTCAAGCATCGAATCCATTGGCACAGGCGGCATCATATCATCGTGTTTTTTGCCAAGCAGGTCAGCCACAGTTGTAAAACGATATCCTTTGTTTTCAAAATAACGAATGATCATACCCGTTGCCAATACCGTCTGGCTCCTGTCGCCACCACCATCATGCAATAAAATGATAGTGCCGTTGATGTCTGTGGTATCTGTTGGATTATTGATACGCCTTTCATACGCACGCACCACGCGGTTGAAAATAGTGTCTGCATTAAAATCGGGCCGCTCTCCCTTCTCCCAATCTTCCGGATCAATACTTTCTCCTATGGTCAAATAATTTCTTGTACGGCTAAGTGCTACAGGAACCAGCTCCTCAGATTTACCCGGTTCACTGTCTGCATTAAAAGGAGCGCGGAACATGATAGTGCTATGGCCGGTGATACATTCTATGAGCAAACGCGTGGCATCCATTTCCAACAACGCCCTTCGCTTACTCACTGTTGCCATATTGGGGTGCGTGAAAGTATGGTTGCCTATTTCATATCCTTCATTATAAATTCTTTTTACCAGCGGGATATTTTTTTCGGCTTCCAGGCCAATCAGGAAAAAACTTGCAGGTACATGATAATGCGCCAGTGTATCGAGTATTTGTTTGGTATAAGTTTCATCAGGGCCGTCATCGAATGTGAGGACCAGTTTTTTTTGCTTTGTCTTCCCCCATTTTTTTATAAGATAAGGCGAGGGTAGCTTGTTATAAGCTTCTTCACTGACAAGCATTTCAGTAGTATCTATTTCCAGCTTCACCTGCCCATCAGTTGGGGAAGAGATCACATCCAGTATTTCTCCTTCGCCAACATATTCAGGAATGGTACTCCTGTTTTCTACTTTATTAAGTTCATTAAAATCAAAAGAATGCAGCATTGCTTTCGTCATCGGCTTGCCATAATAACTCCATAGCCTGCTGTCTTCACTGCCGAGGCGCCAGATAGCTGTTCCTGCCAATCCATATTCGGTAGCAAACCGCAGCGAATTAAAATTAGTAGCAGCATCTGTAAAATAGACATCGTGCAAAACATTATCCTCATCATAATAAGAATAATGAAGATTGTAAGTGTCATTGTCAAAATCAATAATTGATTCGGCAGCTTTTGCATTGGTCAGGGCTTTGCCATAACTAATGCTTACACCCGTGTCGTTTTTGGGCCAGTCGTATCCATAAGTGGCCATACCCAGAACAATCTTTTCCGAAGGTACTTCGCTGGCAAGCTTATCCACGGCAGCTTCTACCCAGCGCTGGCTGCCAATGGGGCCGGGTTTGCCATCTTCGGAATATTGATCATACGCCATCAAAAAAAGATAGTCGTTGTATTTTGATAACTCTTTGAAATCATAATCCTCATTAAACGGAATGATATCCTGCGTCACTAAAAAATTTTTCACATGTAATTTTTCATACAACTCTTTTTGAAAAAGAACAAGAGGCTCATCGTGGCTTTCTTTCAACTCTTCAAAATCAACGTTGATGCCTGCAAAATGATATTGTGTAAGGAGTTTGATCACATCATTGATCAGCCTTTCCTTTTTTGCAGGATTGTTGATAATGCGGTGTACCACATCACCACGAAATTTTTCCTGGAAATTATTAGAGAGAATCGGCATGATGGGCACGCCGGCGGTTTTCATCACATTCAATCCCTGTTCGTCGATCGTTGTATATAAAGTATCGGCAATAGGGTCAAGAAAAAACCATTCGGGTACAACCAGGTTGATCTTTGAAATATTTTCTTTGAGCGATATAAAAGATTCCGGGTTCCATGTTACATAAAATGCTGCGCGGATTCCCAGGCTATCGCTGAAAAGTGGTGATTGCGAAAGATCCAGCACACCACCTGTCTGCCCCTCACCTTTTGCATACTGGTCTAAAATATATTTCCTGAAACCACGGTATTGTTTGCCGAGTTTGCTTTCACGGTAAGCAGGAATTTCTCCCGTGAGTACTTTTTTAATGGCACGGCTTGAAAGAGGAACCGAAGGACTGTCAACATTGTTTACTGCAATTACAAGTACCACGATCGCTATCACCAATAAAAACAGGAATGCCCGGGTGCCCCATTTAAGGCGCTGCCAGCGGGAGCGGTTACTGGTTTGAAATATTTGCGACGGCTGGTTTGGCATTACAAGGAAAACAATATCTAAAGTTCCGTATAAAGTAAAAACAAAGGTCGCCTGAATCAGCGACCTATTTATAAAATTCAGATAAAACTTGAAATGGGCTTATCCTTCAAAAGTTGAGTAGAAATAAGGGGTCTTTGCTTCAAACTCGGCGCTGCAGGTATCCACCATCTTGTAAACACGGGTAATGCCCAGTGCTTTTCTTTTTTCATACACTTCATCTTCGGTGCAGTTGCCTTGCAATATCCTTGAGATCTGTTCATCGCCAAAACCATTTCTCTTAGCTTCCTTGATCAGGTCTGTTGGCAAAGTTTCCAGGGAATATTTGCTTAATTCTTTTTCAATGTTGCAGATGATCTGTATCTGGTGAATGAACCAGCGGTCAATACCAGTGGCTTGTGAGATGGTCTTTTCAGTAACACCCTGCATCAGCGCATCTTTGATTCGGAATATCCTGTCCCACTTCGGTGTTGTAATGTATTCCACGATCTCGTCGCCCTTCATCAAACTTTTGCCGTAATAGCCAAGTCCAACGGCTTCATTCTCCAGGCTCTGGCAGGCTTTCTGCAACGCTTCAGTAAAACTTCTTCCTATCGCCATTACTTCGCCCACACTTTTCATTTGTAATCCCAATGTATCATTCGCGCCTTTGAATTTATCAAAATTCCAGCGCGGCACTTTTACGATCACATAATCCAATGCCGGTTCAAAATATGCCGAAGTGGTCATGGTGATCTGGTTCTTCAGTTCATCCAAAGAATAACCAATGGCCAGTTTTGCGGCGATCTTTGCAATGGGGTAACCCGTTGCTTTTGATGCAAGCGCAGAAGAACGGCTTACGCGCGGGTTGATCTCAACTGCAATTAATTCTTCTGTTGCTGGGTTCAATGCAAACTGAACATTGCAACCACCGGCAAAGTTTCCGAGGCTGCGCATCATCAGTATCGCTTTATTGCGCATGTCCTGGAATGCAGTATCACTCAGCGTCATAGCGGGCGCCACAGTAATGCTGTCGCCGGTATGCACTCCCATCGGGTCGACATTTTCTACCGTACAGATGATGACAACATTATCATTTTTATCACGCAGTAATTCCAGTTCAAATTCTTTCCAGCCAAGCACAGCTTTTTCTACAAGTACTTCATGAATAGGTGATGCTTTCAAACCTCTTTCCAATGCGGAATCAAGGTCATCTTTGGTATGTACAAAACTTCCTCCTGTGCCGCCCAGCGTAAAAGAAGGCCTGATAACCAGCGGGAAACCGATCTGTTGCGCAAATTCTTTTCCTTCCAAAAAACTATTGGCAACATGGCTTGGGGCAACTTGTATTCCTATTCGCACCATTAATTGGCGGAATTTTTCACGATCTTCGGCAGTATCAATTGCCGCTACGTCTACACCTATCAGCCTGCATTTATATTTTTCCCAGATGCCCAGTTCTTCGGCCTCTTTACAAAGGTTCAAAGCGGTTTGTCCGCCCATGGTGGGTAAAACGGCATCAATATTGTTTTCTTCCAGTATCTGTTCAATACTCTCTGCCGTCAAAGGAAGCAAATACACTCTGTCTGCCATCATCGGGTCGGTCATGATAGTGGCGGGATTGCTGTTGATGAGCACTACGTGAATTCCTTCCTCACGCAGGCTGCGCGCGGCTTGTGAGCCTGAATAATCGAATTCGCAGGCCTGTCCTATAATAATAGGGCCGGAGCCGATGATGAGAACAGATTTAATTGAGTTATCTTTGGGCATGTTGTAAAGGGATAAACTGTGCAAATGTAAGGCAGTAGCGGGAACGAAGAAGCGGGTTTTTTATTTTTCATTTGATCAAACAAAAGGGCACCAATGGCTGTATTAAAAGAAGGAAGCAAAGCACCGGTATTCAAAGGCATAGACCAGGACGGGAAGCCTGTTTCCCTAAGCGATTTTAAAGGAAAAAAAGTGATCTTATACTTTTACCCGCACGATGATACGCCTACCTGTACCATACAGGCGTGCAATCTCCGCGATAACTATCCTGCACTCATTAAAAAAGGATTTAAAGTGATCGGCATTAGCACCGACACGGTAAAAAGCCATAAAAAATTCGAAGATAAATTTGACCTGCCATTTCCATTGATCGCGGATGAGGATAAAAAGATTGTTGGACAATATAATGTATGGGGCGAAAAACAATTCATGGGCCGCACTTTCAATGGGACTTTCCGCACTACATTTTTGATAGATGAAACAGGCAAGATCAAAAAGATCCTCGATAAACCTGATTCTGCGAATCATACAGCAGAGATACTGGCTGCCTGGAAATAAATACAATTTCCTGAAAAAATATTCTGCAAATTCTTTTTTATGAAACGGATATTATTTTTCATTGTGTTGCTTAGCTGCGCGATGGCAAATGCACAGAAGACTGATAAAAAATTAGAAAAATCTGTGCAGGAATTGCTTGCCGGTTTTCACGGCGATGTAGGTGTGTATGTGCACGACCTGAAAAAAAATAAAACCATTTCTATTGATGCTGATACTGTTTTCCCAACCGCCAGCATGGTCAAGATACCGATCATGATAGGCGTGATGAGTAAATTGGAAAGAGGCGAACTGCAATACCACCAGGAATTAATTTATAAAGATTCATTGTTGTATGCAGGCGTTGATATACTCGGTTCTTTTAAAAACAATGAAAAGATTGAGTTGAGCAAAGTGATGATGCTGATGCTCACCATGAGCGATAATACTGCAAGCCTCTGGCTGCAAACGTTGGCTGGTACAGGAACACGCATCAATGAGTTGCAGGATAGTTTGGGTATGAAAGTAACGCGTGTGAACAGCCGCACGCCGGGAAGAGAAGCGAACAGAACAATGTATGGCTGGGGACAAACATCCCCGCGCGAGATGGCAACACTGATGGAAAAAATTGTAACGGGGCTGGTGATCAATAAAACCGCGAGCGAAAAAATGGTGCGATTATTAGGAAGGGATTATTGGGATGAGGAAGCGATCTCGCAAATACCTACCGATGTTTTTGTAGCAGCCAAGAGCGGCGCAGTAGATGCTACAAGGAATGAAGTGTTGTTTGTAAATGGAAAACATTGTCAGTATATCTTCTGTATTTGCACGAAAAATAATAAAGACCAATCCTGGAAGGAAAACAATGAGGCCTGGGAGTTGACGAGGAAGTTGTCTAAGTTGTTGTGGAGTTATTATAATTAGTTGCCAGTTACTGGTTGCTAGTTTCTGGTTAGGGAGGCCGTCATTTCGATTCCGAAGTAGTCGGGACAGAAATCTCTTTTTCTTTTTTGCCACAGAAACACAGAGGCACAGAAGAATATGCGATAAATCAAAATTGCCTCTGTGTTTCTGTGTCTCTGTGGCAAAACCTCTTTCCCTTTTTAATCAACAACCGAATGAATTCTCACACACTGTCAACCTTACGACTTAATCTAAGAAAGTGGATCGATTCTGATACCCAGCCATTCATTGAAATGAATAAAGATGCCGAGGTAATGAAATATTTTCCTTCAACATTAACTGAAGCTGAGACCTTGAAAATGATAGAAAGGATCAACCTCGGCTTTGAAAAAAATGGTTTTGGGTTATTTGCTGTTGAAAACAAACTCACTAAAGAATTTATTGGCTTCACCGGTTTTGCGATCCCGACATTCGAAGCATTTTTCACACCCTGTGTTGAAATTGGATGGCGGTTGAAGAAGGAATTCTGGGGACAAGGCTTCGCAACAGAAGCGGCAGCAGCCTGCCTGCAGTATGGGTTTGCTGATTTGGGGTTTGATAAAATTGTATCATTTACTTCTGTTCTCAATACCAACTCAGAAAAAGTAATGAAACGGATAGGGATGAAATATGTGGCCGATTTTGATCATCCCAAATTAGGGAAGGATAGTATTCTTTGCAGGCATGTATTATATGAAATTTGCAAGAAGGGGGAGTTGACCTAGAACGTCATTTCGAATCCCCGAATCAATAAACATTAAATCAGTTAGGTGTTTTTTGAGGGGCGATAAATCTCTTTTTTGCCACAGAAACACAGAGACACAGAAAAAGATGCGGGAAATCAAAAATGTCTCTGTGTTTCTGTGCCTCTGTGGCAAACCTCCCTTTGGATTGGTTTTTTAACGCAAAAAATTGCTTAACTATAACTTTCTTCCCTAATAGTTTTTTTCCTCTGATACGAAGAAATAAGAAATAATATCACCCCAAAAGAAACAAACACATCTGCAAA
Source organism: uncultured Chitinophagaceae bacterium (assembly GCA_903884185.1). GTDB lineage: Bacteria > Bacteroidota > Bacteroidia > Chitinophagales > Chitinophagaceae > CAISDV01. The sequence continues at coordinate 42,219 of CAISDV010000185.1, forward strand.
ATTGAATATGCCTGTGTGAACACTTTTAAGATCAATGAAAATAAAATCCGTCACATGCCTGTCGTGCAGCAACCGGTCGCTGATATTCCCCAATCCGCCGGAAATGATCAAAGCCAGTGAAAACAATCTTAGAAAACTCAGGTCCTTTGATCTTTTAATGGTATAAATAAAACCTCCCACAAGAAGTGCGAGGGGCAATACTCCGAGCAGCACCACGTTTAGCGTTTTTGGCAATGCGTCGCCCAAACTCATTGCGGCACCTGTATTCTCGGCATACATCAGTTGGATGGTGTTATGTAAATAAGAAACGGGTGCTTTATTCTTCAGGTGTTCTATTGCCATGTCTTTGGTGGCCCTGTCCCAACTGATCAATGCCAGACAGGCTGCACAGAATAAATAAACGCGTAACTTTTTCATGGGTAATCATTTAATCTGGGAGACGCATTAAAATTACAGAGAATTTGTAAAAGGACTGTGTAATTTAGCATTCAAAGTCGTAGGATCAATAAATGAAAAATATAAAGCCACAAAATATTGCAATATTATTTCTTGTAATGGCTGCATTATTTATAATTGTTGTGGGATCAATTTTTAAAAAAGCACTGATTAAAAATCATAAAGAATCTGTGGCGAAAATAACGGAGGGTTCATATGGAGGGAGGGGACATTCAGGGACGATATCACTTATTTTCAAGTTTAATGTAGAGGGTAGAGAAATTGAAGGTAACGCTGCATTTAATTCCAGTGAATTATATTATTCTGATGTAGAGAAATTTATAGTCGGCAAAACATTTCCTGTTGTCTACAATCCAAACAGCCCCCACAGTAATCATTTACTTATTCGAAAAAAAGATTTTGAACAATTTAATGTTCCTTTTCCAGATAGCATGAAATGGGTACTGCAATATTTCAAAAAAGAAGACTAACTCAATATCTATCGGTACGATTGTTCTCGGAAAAAGTCATGAGCTCGTAGAGATTTCTCACTCGCCTTTGGCGATGTTCGAAATGACGTCCTTACTCCCTTCTCTCCTGGAGAAGGGTTGGGGATGAGGTCATTGAAACAACCTAAACACCACCCAACTCATAATATAAGCCAGCCCGGTCATGTATATAAACTGGAACACAGGCCATTTCCATGTCTTGGTTTCTCTTTTTACCACAGCCAATGTACTCATGCATTGCATGGCGAGTACATAAAACACCATTAACGATAAAGCTGCTGGTAGTGTATATACTTTGCTTCCGTCTTCCCAGCGCGAAGCCTGTATTTTCTCTTTGAGAGATTTATTGTCGTTCTCTTCTACACTGTACAGAGTTGCCATGGTTCCCACAAACACTTCCCTCGCAGCAAAGGAAGTGATGAGTGCAATACCAATTTTCCAGTCGTACCCAAGAGGCTTGATTGCCGGCTCAATCGCTTTGCCCAAAATGCCAGCATAAGAATTCTGTAATTTCTCAGAAGAGAATTGTCGTTGTAAAGAATCTTTTTTCTGTGGAAGTTGCTGTTCGAGTAACGCATATTTCTCCTCTGTTTTTTTCATCCGCTCACCCGGGCCGTAAGAACTTAAGAACCACAAGAGCAAGCTGATCATGATGATGACCCTTCCCGCATCGCGCACAAATATTTTTGCTTTCTCTACCATGGTAATTGCCACATTATTCCAGCGGGGCGCACGGTACACAGGTAATTCCAATATGAAAAAACTCTTTTCTTTTATTTTGATGAACCACTTCATCACATAGCTGACAATTAATGCCATGAAGGTTCCCAGCAGGTACAGGCACATCATCACCAATCCCTGCAGACTCAGAAAATTAAAATAATATTTGTCTGTGATCACTAAAGAAATGAGGATGGTATAAACAGGTAATCTCGCGCTGCAACTCATCAGCGGAGTAACAAGAATGGTCAGCAACCTTTCTTTCCTGTTCTCAATATTCCTGGTACTCATAATGGCAGGAACGGCACACGCAAACCCACTGATCATCGGCATCACACTCTTGCCGTTGAGCCCAACCTTGCGCATGAGCTTATCACTTAAAAAACTGATACGCGCCATATAGCCAGTGTCTTCCAGTATCGTGATCAATCCAAACAATATCATGATCTGCGGTACAAACACAATGATGCCGCTAAACCCCGCTACAAAACCATTAATGAAAAGATCGCTCCACCAGGCATTTGGTAAATTCCTGGTGAGCCATCCACCCACTCTTGTAAAACTCCACACAATGCCATCCATCGGGAAACGCGCCAACCAGAAAACACTTTGAAACAATAAGAACAGAACGGTCAATAAAATAAGGTAACCCCAGGTACGGTGTAATAAAATATCATCCAGTTTATCAGAAAACATTTTCTTCTCATGTGGGTCGGGTTCCACCACATGTTTCTGCATCAGTTGCTTGATGCGTTGGTAGCGCTGCATGATCTCTTCGGCCTGTGTTTTGGTAGAATTGAACTTTGTTTCTTTTTCTGCCTTCACTAGTTTAACATGCAGATCTGTAGCGAGTGGAAAATCTTCGTGATTGATGAGATAATGTATGCTTGCATAATCACTCAGTTTCGGGAATAGTTCTTGTGTTTGTTCAATAGCTGTAGGAGCAAGCGCTTTATTATCAATGAAATCATTTTTCAGTGCAACTTCACCTTGCCTGGCAGTTTGTACAACTGCTTTTTTCAATTGCGCCAATCCCCTGTTCTTTCTTGGGTTCACAACAACAATAGGCACGCCTAGGTCGGCTTCCAATCCCTTCAAATCAATTTTAATTCCTTTTCTCGCGGCAATATCATTCATCGTTAAAGCAATGACCACCGGAACTTTCAGGTCAATGATCTGGCTACAGAACAACAGGTTCCTTTTCAGGTTACTGGCATCTGCTACCAGTACGATCACATCCGCACGGGTATCACGATCGGCATTCATCAATACTTTATATGCCACCCACTCATCTGCACGGCGGGGGTATAAAGAATAAGTACCGGGAAGGTCTATCAGCCTTGCTTTTAGGCCTTCTTCCAGAAGGATATCGCCTGTTTTTTTATCGACCGTAACGCCCGGAAAATTGCCCACTTTCTGGTTCAATCCGGTTAAAGCATTGAACAAGGAGGTTTTCCCGCTGTTGGGGTTACCCACGAAGGCAATATGTAAGATACTTTTGGGCATGTATAACGGGGTTGACAAAACTAACTGCGAACATTGGCTATATGTTACGAGGTCGGGAAAAGAATATTTGCAGAAGTATATCAAAGCAGTGCCCGCGCTCGCTTATTTTTGCGTGAATAAAAGGGTTATCCTATGAAACGTTTGTTGCTGGTTGCACTGTTGGTCCCGGGAATTTGCCTTGCACAAAAAAAAACCAGGAAACAGAAAGCTGCTGAAGAAAAAGCAAATATGGCGCTTGTTGCCAGCCTGAAAGCGCATATCCAATACCTCGCAGATGATAAACTGGAAGGGAGAAGAACAGGTAGCCGCGGTGAATTGCTTGCCATGCAATACATCAGCGATCAATACAAACAAATGGGATTACAGCCTGCCGGAACAAATGGTTATGTGCAGGAATTTGATATTGATGAAGGCAAACAGGCAGACCCTGCACTTACTTTTTTTAAGTTGAATGGAAAAGGACTTGCGAATGGAGATGACTTTATACCATTGGCATTCAGTGCAACAAAAACATTGAAAGGTTCACCCGCCATGGCTTTGAATGAACCCGGCCAGCCCTGGTTCAAAGACCTGAAAGAGGTTTTGGAAGAGAACCAGAACAATCCGCACTTTGATGTGGAGGATATGATCAAAAAAGAATCAGACAAGATCGCAGCCAAAGGCGCCACTGCATTGATATTGTACAACAGTTCTTCTATCACCGATAATGTTCAGTTTAATAAGAACGATAAATCAGCCCCAACAAAAATTCCGATCATCTATTTAACAAAAGATGCCTGCAAAAAATATTTTACAGATCCTTCTGCTACATTGAATCTTGAAATAGGTGTTTCATTTGTTCAGCGTGTACGCAAGGCAAGAAATGTTGTTGCTTTTATTGATCATCATGCACCCACAACTGTGATCATTGGCGCGCATTATGATCATTTGGGTTATGGAGAAGATAAAAATGCGTTGGATACAGGACATGTCATTCATAATGGTGCAGATGATAATGCCAGCGGTACCGCAGCAGTGATAGAGTTGGCACGTTTATTAAAACAATCCTCGCCTTTAAATAATAATTACTTGCTAATAAATTTTTCAGGAGAAGAGTTAGGAATATTGGGAAGTAAATACTGGCTCGAACATCCTTCCACCAATATCACTGCCAACTACATGCTCAATATGGACATGATTGGCCGTTATGATACTACGCACAAACTCACCATCAGCGGTTATGGCACTTCACCTATTTGGGGAGAAGTGTTTCAAACTGTGACAGATAAAAACTTAGTGATCAAATTCGATAGTACGGGTAGTGGCCCCAGCGATCACGAAGCTTTTTACCGAAAAGATATTCCCGTATTATTTTTCTTTACGGGCAGTCATCCCGATTACCACAAAGCCACTGATGATTGGGAAAAGATCAATTATGATGGTGAAAGGGAGATCGTACAATACATCTATCAGTTGATCGGCGGTATTGATTCCAAAGGAAAACTTGCATTTGCAAAAACAACAGAACCACAAACAGGGCGCGCTAAATTTACAGTAAGCCTAGGAGTAATGCCAGACTACGGTTTCGCTAACACAGGTGTAAGAGTGGATGGGATCGTTCCTGGGAAACTTGCCGAGAGGATCGGTTTGCAGGCGGGCGATATATTGTTGCAACTGGGAGAATACAAATTTGTGGATGTGATGAGTTATTCGGTAACACTTGGTAAATTCAAAAAAGGCGACAAGACAAAACTGCGGATAAAAAGAAAGGAAGAAGAAAAAGAGTTTGATATAGAATTTTAGGAAAAAGAATTACCGCAGAGTCGGAGAGGTTCGCAGAGAAAATTATTTTGGTCAAATCTCCCCGTTCCTCCCCGTCTCAGCGTCTCTCCGGTAAAAAAAATTCATTAATATTTAATTATATTCAGTCTGAGATGAAACTCCGCCTCAACGTTGACGAACTGAATGACGATTTCTTTGAAGAAACTCGCCTGCTGGGCATTACAGCCCCTGTAAAAAATTATCAGCTCTGCTGGCAGCTCAACAATTTACTCGGATTTGATTTTCGATTGAATTCAGATATCGAGATCCACCTCAAGAAAAAAGACCGTAGTTATTATTCTAATATTTACCAGTCGCAGGAGCCCAACAGTTTCCTGGTTCATTATTTGTATCATAACCAGTTTGATGGCGAATACCTTCTTCCCGAATTCAGGCACATGGATTTTTTATGGCTGATGAAAGGTGATATGGTGGACGAAGAAAAATGTAACTGGATCAAACAATCCATCAAAACCATCAATGGTGTTCAGTTGGTGGCAGAGTTAACAAATGAGCAAATAAAGAATAAAGGCAATATGGTTTTCTAAAATAAATCTTTCATTATGTGGACAGAAAAAAATAACCAGCTTCATCGCCAGTTCATCTTTAAAAATTTTTCAGAAGCATTTGCTTTTATGACAAGAGTGGCGCTGGAAGCGGAAAAGATGGATCATCATCCTTTATGGACCAATGTCTGGAATAAAGTGGACATCTGGCTCAATACACATGATGCGGGGGATGTTGTTACAGAGAAAGATAGGGTGCTTGCTGAGAAGATCGATGCGCTGGTTTAAGAGTTGTCCGCCCAGGCGGATTACTGGTTATTTGATCACGTTAAATGAGCAACAACAAAACCCCAACAGCAACGATAAGAGTCCCACGTGTCCCTACTGTCCCATTAATTCTAAGATTTTTTTCTTAAAGCACTAATCATTGCCACCAGCGAAACCAATACCCACACAATTTCAAGGGCTACAAAGGGAATATAATGTATCAGCCAGGAAGCAATACAGGCCAGGGCTGCGCCCAGCACATTCAAAAAACTATAAGTAAAACCGTCTTTTGAAATTTTGTTCGTAAGATTCAGGAGATAAGCAAGCAATAAGATCAATACTCCGGTGGATCCGATAAAATCGTTGAAGCTGAAAGTCATTTTGATTAAATGTTTTGACTGATGAATTTAGCCGATCACCCACTCCACTTCCCCAAAAGTATAATGATCTTTCGCTGCGCCGCTAACAAGTAATTCTCCCCTTTCGTTTACTCCTTCAATGATACAGCTAAAAATAGCGGTATCTTTTTTTAGCCTTACTGGCTGGCGCAATTTATAAAGCTTTTGGTTATATTCTTTAAAACCCTCCAAGGGTTCTAAACCTTTGGAGGGTTTATTTTTAATTAAACTCTTGGAGGGTTTTAAACCCTCCAAGAGTTTTAAATACCTTTTTCCCATATACCCGCATAATTCCTTAGCCAATGCAATCGTATCATAGTCTTTACCTGTTATCTGTTTTAAAGAAACAGGATTTCGCAAATGTTCCGGAAAAGATGTTTGATTGATATTAATACCTAAACCAATTACAGACCATTTCATTTTATATCCCCCATCCCGCATCCCGTACCCCGCATCCCGCATCCCGTATCCCGTATCTCGCATCCCCCCCACATTCTCAATCAGCAACCCACCTGCCTTCCTGTCACGCCAGTAAATATCATTTGGCCATTTGATGGTGGTCTCCTCCATTGCATAATTGCTGAAAAGATCATGTGCAGCAAGTGCAGCCATCATGCTCAACGGAAACTGCTGAGCGCTTGACAGAAAGGAAGTATCGAATATTATGGACATGAGAATATTGGCCCCCGGTTCGGTGTCCCAGGCCTTGCCCCATTGGCCTTTGCCGGCTGTTTGATGGTGGGCGAAGAAGGCGGTGCCATGTGCAGCCAATTTTGCGTGTAGCTTGTCAACGGCATAGATATTGGTGCTATCTATTTCGTTTAATTCGATAAACGGTTGCCCAATAGTATGTATGAAGGGAGTGGATGGCAAAGAATTGTTACTTTTGGCGAAGATAAACGGGATGGGGGATACGGGATGCGGGATTTGTGATAGAAGATAAGTGATACGTGATGGGGGATGCGGAATACGAGATGAAAGCAAGGCACCTAAAAAAATTAGTTCACAAAAAAAACCTGATTGATTATTGGCAACTCTTTCTGTTTTAAACAGCCGTGAAAAGATCACCACTGTAAGGCTGACCCGAAATTCAAAATTTTTTAAAACCATTATCAAGGCGATCCAGGATAAAAAGGGGGAACATATCCTGAGCCTGGATCTTCGTAAAATACCGGAAGCGGTGGCTGATTTTTTTATCATCTGCCAGGCTACAAGCAGTACACAGGTAAAAGCGATCAGTGATTTTGTGGAAGAGCAGGTGCGTGAGAATTGCGGCGAAAAACCTTACAGGCATGAAGGATATAAGACATCGCACTGGGTATTGATCGATTATATCAGTGTTGTGGTGCATGTGATGCATCCCGATACAAGAAAATTTTATAAGCTGGAAGATATGTGGAGCGATGCACAAGTAACAGGTTATGACCTATAAGCAAAGCCTGAAAAAACATTCATTTATTTTGAAGCAACCGATATATGGCACAAGACGATAAAAACCAGAAATTCCCTTTTACAGAAAGAAACCCGGATGAGAAACCGACACGCAAAGGCCCTAAGTTCAGTATCTACTGGATATACCTGTTGATTTTTGCTGTACTTATTGGATTCTCAGTCTATAATAAATCTTTTTCTGATACAAAACCGATCAGCGAGCAGGAGTTCAAGGAAAACATGCTCGCAAAAGGTGATGTTGACAAGATCAACTCCGTTAAAAACAAAGACATAGTAAGGGTTTACATCAAACCGGATAGCATTGGGAAGGAATACTATGTAAAATTGTTCAAGGGGAAAAAACTTGATCCTGCCCAAATAAAAGACGCCCCCATTTTTGAATTTAGTGTAACAAGCTGGGAAAGTTTTGGACAGGATATGGAAGCCTTTTATAAAGATCACCCTGAAATACGCAGGGTAAATGACGACAGGCATCCTGATGCTGAATGGTTTGGGCCAACTATAAACACCATATTATCACTGGTTCTTATTATTGGCGCATGGATATTATTGATGCGCAAGATGGGCGGTGGCGGCCCCGGTGGTGGTGGCCCTGGCGGTATTTTCAATATCGGAAAATCAAAAGCAACCTTATTTGATAAGGGCGCGAAAGTAAATATCACCTTCACAGATGTGGCAGGATTGGATGAAGCAAAAGTGGAAGTGATGGAGATCGTTGACTTTTTAAAGAACCCGAAAAAATATACGGCACTCGGCGGTAAAATTCCCAAAGGTGCATTATTAATAGGCCCTCCGGGAACAGGTAAGACCTTGCTCGCAAAGGCAATGGCGGGGGAAGCACAGGTTCCTTTCTTTAGTTTGAGCGGAAGTGATTTTGTTGAAATGTTTGTAGGAGTGGGTGCCAGCCGTGTAAGAGACCTGTTCAAACAGGCAAGAGAAAAAGCGCCTTGTATCATTTTTATTGATGAGATAGATGCCATAGGAAGAGCAAGGGGCAGGAATGCGATCATGAGTAATGATGAAAGAGAAAATACTTTGAATCAATTATTGGTGGAGATGGATGGTTTTGGCGGAGATACAGGCATCATCATTCTTGCAGCTACTAACAGGCCCGATGTACTGGATACGGCATTGTTGCGGCCAGGCAGGTTCGACAGGCAGATATCTATTGACAAGCCTGATCTGAAAGGACGCGAAGCAATTTTTAAAGTGCATTTGCTTCCGATCAAAATTTCTGAAACACTGGATATCTATAAACTGGCAGAACAAACACCGGGTTTTGCAGGAGCTGATATAGCTAATGTTTGTAATGAAGCAGCATTGATCGCGGCGCGAAAAGACAAGACAGCAGTAGATATGGCCGATTTCCAGGATGCTATCGATCGAGTGATCGGTGGATTGGAAAAGAAGAACAAGATCATTGCTCCATACGAAAAAGAGATCATCGCTTATCACGAAGCAGGCCACGCGATATGCGGATGGTTCCTGGAACATGCATATCCTTTATTAAAAGTAACGATAGTGCCAAGAGGTACGGCAGCATTGGGTTACGCGCAGTACACACCGAAAGAACAATACTTATATAATACCGACCAGTTAATGGACCAGATCTGCATGACCCTTGGTGGCCGCGCTGCCGAAGAGATCTTCTTTGGAAAAATATCAACCGGTGCATCCAATGACCTGCAACAGATCACACGCATCGCATACAGTATGGTTACTGCTTATGGAATGAACGATAAGATCGGTAATGTTAGTTTCTATGATCCTACACAGGAAAATACTTTCACCAAACCATTTAGCGAAGAAACCGGAAAGATCATTGACGAAGAAGTAAGAGGGATCATTGATGAAGCATACCAGCGTACCAAGGAATTATTGAAAGAAAGAAAATCCGAAGTAGAGATATTAGCCAAAGCATTATTGGATAAAGAAGTATTGCATAAAAGCGATGTGGAAGAATTGATAGGAAAAAGGCCTTATGAAGAAAAAAAGATACTCGAAGTAATAGAGCCTGATCCGATCGGTGGTGTGCCGCCTACTGAACTTCCGGGACCTGTTAGTGATGGTATCAATACCGCAGAAAAATCCTGACAACCATAATTTGATGCAATGAAAATTTCTCCTGCAAGAGAAAATATATTGAATAAGATACGCATGGCATTGTCGCACCCAACACCCATGCCTTTTCCTCAAAGCGAGGTAAGCGATGAACACTTTCAACCATTAACGCAGGAGGCTGAACTGGAATTTGCAGAGAACTTCACCAAACTGCAGGGGCGCTTTTCTTTTTGCAATAATGAAAAAGAACTGGTTGAACAATTGCATACTTTGATTGCTGCAAGAAAATGGGATAAGATCTATTGCAGGGAAGATGCAATGAAACAAACCCTTTCAGCAAATGGATTTGACGGGTTTACTCACGCGGATCTTGAAAGTTGCGATGCCGCTATCACCGGCTGCGAACTCCTGATAGCAAGAACAGGAAGCATAGTGTTGAGCGCCGGGCAACAAAGCGGCCGAACAGTGAGCGTATATGCACCCGTTCATATATGTATCTGTTATACCAGCCAGTTGGTGTATGATATAAAAGAAGGGCTTGAATTCATGCAAACAAAATATGGCAGTAACCTCCCTTCCATGATCACTCTTGCCACAGGTCCCAGTCGCACCGCCGATATTGAAAAAACATTGGTAGTGGGCGTTCATGGTCCCAAAGAAGTATTTTGCTTTTTGCTGGAAACGCCGGCCTAAAAAGGAATCTCTATCTTTATCTTATGCCCATCTCCCCCGGTAAAAAAATATATTTCCTTTCCGATTTTCATCTCGGGGCACCCGACTATGAAAGCAGCCTTGTGCGCGAGAAAAAAATTGTAAAATTTCTCGATAGCATTGAAGCTGATGCAGCAGAGATATTTATTGTAGGGGATATTTTTGATTTCTGGTACGAATACAGAAAAGTAGTACCCAAAGGATACACGCGGTTATTGGGTAAACTCGCATCACTCACAGACAAGGGAATCCCCATTCATTTTTTTGTTGGCAACCATGATATGTGGATGAGCGGATATTTTGAGCAGGAATTGAATATCTCCGTTTATTTTGAGCCAAAGACTTTTGAACGTGGAGATAAAAAATTCTACATCGGGCACGGAGATGGATTGGGGCCGGGCGACCAGGGGTATAAATTCATCAAAAAAGTATTCCGCAATCCCTTTTGCCAATGGTTATTTGGGCAGATACATCCCACCTGGGGAATTGGACTGGCTAATTATTTCAGCAGGAAAAGCCGCGCAAAGACGGGTAAGACCGATGAGCATTTTTTAGGCGAAGACAAAGAATGGCTGATCATTTATTGTAAAGAAATATTACAAAAAGAACATTTTGATTATTTCATATTCGGGCACAGGCATTTGCCAATTGATTGTAAACTCAATGACTCCAGCAGGTACATCAATCTTGGCGACTGGATCAACCATTTCACTTATGCTGTATTTGATGGGAATGATTTGGAGTTGAAGAAATGGGAGATACCTGCCTGATTAAGAAATACACTACCTATTCGTTTTGATTTTCTATAATAAGTAACATCAATGGCTTCCATCTTTTATCTGCATGCAGGGAAAGAAAACTCAAGTCATTATTGATGAGATCATAATCTTTAAACTTTCCTTTTGTTACAATCCTGTTTAGCTCTTCGAAAGCATTATCAATTTTATTCAGGAATGTCCAGGCAGTAGCGGCTTTGTAGCGATCCCCGACTTTCCCCAAACCATAGTTTGCCATAAAAGTTCTCTCATACAGGTTCGCCGCGTTTTTATAGTCACTTGCGAAAAAGCAGGAATCCGCTCTTGCGGTGAGAGCAATATATTCTTTTGTTATTGCGCTCTCCTTGTTTATTGATGACATGGCAGGCCTCACCTGGCTTGGATCAGGATGATCTTTCATGAATATCTCTTTCATTATAGAGTCTTCCTTACCACTTTTTTGTGCTAAAATATTACATGCAAAAAACACACTCAACGCAACCAAATAAAGTTGTTTCATTTTCCAATTTTTACTAACATGCCACCTATTTCTTTCACAAAAAAGTATATCTCGTCAAAGGGGAATTTTGAATAATGAGTGAATTGGGTAAACGCGGAAACGGCCTCAAATGTTTAATTTCTAAAACTTCCCAGAGTAGTATAATTTGCATCCATGGAAGATTTTTTACAACAGGAATTTTTAAATAACACTGTTGAGAGTTATCTCTGGGTACTGGGTGTGATATTATTGGCACTGCTCATTCGCCGGGTGATCTCGAAATACCTTGCTGGTCAAATACTGGGCGCCATTGTTCATAGAAAGACATCCCCGCAAAAACAACTGTTCTTGCAACTGGTCATCAAACCAATGGAAAATTTTCTGCTGGTATTTGTTGCTGTGATGATGTTAGACAGGCTAAACTTTCCCAAATTTTTACAGGTTAAAATATATCATGTCAACACAGACGATATTGTTCATGCATTTGGATGGATACTTATCATCATAGTATTTATTAGGTTTTGCATGCGTGTACTTGACTTTTTTGGACAGATGCTGGAAGAAAAAAGAAATGAAGAGGAAGATTTTTCAGGCAGGCAGCTGATCGTATTCTTCAAAGATTTTTTTAAAGTGATATTGGTGATCATCGGCGGGTTATTGATGTTGCGTTTTGCATTCAATAAAAACATAGGCAGCTTGCTTACCAGCCTTAGCCTGGTGGGCGCCGCCATTGCACTGGCAACAAGAGAAAGCCTGGAAAACCTGATCGCATCCTTTATTATTTTCTTTGATAAGCCTTTTATCACCGGCGACCTGGTGAAAGTGCAGAACCTCACCGGCACTATTGAAAAGATAGGCCTGCGCAGTACAAGGATACGCACAGAAAGCAAAACCTATATATCGGTTCCTAACAAACAAATGGTAGATACTATTGTAGATAATATCACACTTCGCACACAACGAAAAGTGGAGTTGAGGTTAGAGTTATCATTGTCAACCACTTCAGAACAACTGAAACAGTTTATCGGCTCACTAAAAAATGTTCTGCAAAAAAAATCAGCAATTGAGAATTATAATGTTTACCTGTCAGATACCGGAAGGAATGCACATATTATTGCTGCGGATTATTTTACCGTGATACCACAGGCTATTGAAGATTTTAATTCTTTAAAAGAAGAGGTGAATTTGGAAGCGATCGAATTATTGTCGAAATATGGAATCGAGTTGGCCGCTGCAAATACGGATGTGATAGTCAGGCAGAAATAATTATTTGATACTGTTCACGATCTCACCCAGTTCCTTGTCGATCATCGAGTATTTTCCATACTCTACTATCCTTCCAATTTCTTTGCCGTCCTGAAATACAATAAATGTGGGCACATTGGTAATGTGGTAAGTAGTATGAAGATCATTCAGGGTTTGTTTGCTTCTGTCCACCGCGATCAAAGTGATATTTTTTTCATCGTATCCGCTTTTATCAACCAGCCTGTAAAAAACAGGAAGCAGGTTTTGCGTATCATGGCACCAGGTTCCGCCAAAAACAACCATCTTGAATTTACCTGCATTTTTTTTGAAAGCATCTATCGCAGCAGGATCTGCTTGCCCCCATTTCATATTTTCTTTGAACCACGCAAAAGAAGTATCGTTCTCGATCAGTGAACGGCTGATCACACCTTTTAAAACTTTTGTATTAGCATCAGGTACTATAATATATGAAGTACTGGCGGCTTTATGCGATGCGCCGCAACTAGTCAATAAGATCGCAATAAATAAAAAGGGAAATAATTGTTTCATTGGTTGAAGGTAATGGACTGAATGATCAATCCTCTAAATTAACCCTCAATTCCAATAAAAAGGAACGCAATTTTGTTAAAGATTCAGCGAGTTGCAGGTTCACTGCGGCTTTGCTTTTATTTGCCTTGAGGTAATCTTTTGCTCCTTCAATACTGAACTTCCGGTTGCGTAGCAGGTAATAAATGAGTTTCAGGTTTTGAATATCTTCTACACGGAAAAGCCTGTCGCCCTTGCGGTTCTTGCGCGGTTGTAAAATATCAAATTCGTTTTCCCAAAAACGTATCTGCGATGTGGCCACATTAAACCAGCCCGCTACTTCACTGATAGGATAATATAATTTACTGTTCAGGGTCTCATCATCTGGTACACCAATCAGGTCGACCGAAGCATATAATTCTTTGTTCGACTTGCGCCCGCGTTTTGCTTTCACCTCTCCCTTTTTTGAAGAAGGCGTTTTTGCAGCAGCGGCAGGCTCTTCCTGCGAAGCAGTAAATATTTCCAATTGATCCAGTTCCATCCTGTAAAAGTAGTGAAGAGCTTCCGCCGAAACAGGCATGATGATGAAAGGTGGAAAAGATGTAAGTATCTTGCAGCTATGTACAATATTCAAACGATCTGTGTTTGCGGCGCCGGTACCATGGGCAGTGGAATTACACAAGTGGCCGCGCGAAATGGATTCAATACCATCCAGTTTGATGTGAATGAAACGATGCTTGAAAGAAGCAGGGCAGCAATTACCAATGACCTGCAACGCCAGGCAGATAAAGGCAAATTGTCAACAGAAGAAATGAAGGCAACCGTTGGGCGGATCAAATTCACCTCCAATCCAAAAGAATGTATCGCAGAACTGATCATTGAAGCGATCATAGAAAACAAAGAGGCCAAGATCAATTTATTTAATAGCCTGTCAACTATCAATCAATCCCAAACCATTTTCGCCACTAATACTTCTTCTATTTCTGTAACAGAGATTGCCAATGAAGTGAACCATTCTCAAAAAGTGGCAGGCATGCATTTTTTTAATCCCGCTCCCATCATGAAACTGGTGGAAGTAATAGCTGCAAAACAAACAAGTGATGAAGTAGTACAAACATTGGTTGCATTAAGTAAACGCCTTGGTAAAATTCCCGTTGTTTGTAAAGATTCGCCTGGCTTTATTGTGAACCGCGTAGCAAGGCATTATTATTTGGAAGCGATGAAATTAGTAGAGATGGCTAATGGCAATATGGAAGAAATTGACCAACTATTGGTTGCAACAGGATTTAAGATGGGGCCATTTCAGTTGATGGACCTGATAGGAATGGATATCAATTTTGGCGTGAGTAATATTGTATGGGAAGCATTGAATAAACCCGAAAGGTTACGGCCATCATCTCTGCAGCGCGAAAAAGTAGAGAAAGGTGAATTGGGAAGAAAAACAGGAAAAGGATTTTATAAATATTGATCTTATAGCTTAAAAAATTACCTTTGTTGAAATAGTATTTTAAAATGAAAAATTTTGCTAAAAAATTTTTTACCCCAAACTCAATCCCTGCCATTTTTATTGTGGTTGGCCTTTTTTCTTTAATGTTAGGGATTTGGGGGACATTTGAAAATGCATTATGGAAAGAAACCTGGGAAACCTTGGGAAAGACTATTTTAGCCAGCGGCATTTTTGCGGGTATCCTTAAGCTTATGCAAGTTTCTGGAATATTTAAGGAAGAACTTGAAAAATTGATCTTCGAACCCAAATTTTTAAAAAACAGAAATGATATACCTGTTTATTGGGAGAAAATATCTCAGGAACTGTTTAAAAACAAATTTCCAAACATTAGTAAAAAAATATTAAGCGATATTAAAGACACATATTTTCCGACGAAAGCAATAACCTATTATGATCAACTCGAACATTTTTTAGAAATCGACATAGACGAAAATGATATTGTAACGATAAAGCATAAAACAACATTAGATATAATCTGCTCTAGTAAAACAGATTGTTTTGACTATCAGTTTTCAAACATTCTTTTATTTAAAGAAAAGCTAGATGAAGTGTCATATGTTAGTAATTACATTAAGGTTAATGGAGCCATTAGTAATGATCTAAAACATGAAAAACAAGTTGAAACTAATAAATTGATAAATAGATTTAACGTTAATTTAA
>CAISDV010000186.1 GCA_903884185.1 uncultured Chitinophagaceae bacterium
CGTTTAATGTGAATTATTCTACGCAAACATATACAGATGGTTCGGGCTATACCACCCGTTTTAAAAACTTTGATTATGGTGCAGGTGTGTTTGCAAGGGTATGGCCTGTTGATTTTTTATTCATACAGTTTCAACCGGAAGTGAACTGGATAAATTCCACTCAAACCGGCTTGAATTTTTCAGGCTCCCAATCGCATACATATAAATCAACAAGCTTTTTGGGTGGCGTGGGTTATGGGGGAAGACTGATCGGCAGTCATTATTCTTACTTCACATTGATGATCGACCTGATGAATGATATTAATTCGCCCTATCGCGATCAATACAATACTGCTACTCCTGTTGTGAGGGCAGGATTTGGTTTTTATTTCAAGCCCAGCCGGAGAAAATAGATTGCGGCGAATCATACACTTCAATTCGCTGCCGCCAGTCGCCATACAAAAACCCCTGCTGCTGCATTTTATCTAAGTGTGCAATGAGGTGATCATAAAATCCTCCTGAATTCAGTAAGGCAATTTTTTTATCATGGATCTTTAGTGAATTCCATGTAACCAGTTCAAACAATTCATCCAGCGTGCCATTGCCTCCGGGTAAAATGATCGCTGCATCACACTTATCATACATGATCTTTTTCCTGATATGCATATCTGCCACTACATTCATTTCAGTGAGGCCCTGGTGCTGCTGTTCCCAACTCAATAATATTTCAGGTATCACTCCTATTACTTTTGCACCGTTTTCTATGGCAGCATCTGCCACTGCTCCCATCAATCCCGCTTTACCTCCACCATACACCAATACCATTTTATTCCTGCCAATCAATTCACCCACTTCCTTTGCATGCAATTCATACAATGGATCATTACCGGGCTTGCTTCCACAAAAAACAGCTACACTTTCATATCGCATACAACTCGTTTATACAGCAATATAAAACGTTTCAGGATATTGAAACCAATACTTGCCAATAGTTTTTTATCTTGCCTGCGATTTATTCATTTAACGCGCTGCTATGTCCCCCATGCTTTTGTTTTCCTTTGTGATCCTCTACTTCGCTATATTGTTGGGCGTGGCATGGTACACAAGCCGCAACTCCAATAACGATTCATTTTTTATTGGCAACCGCAACAGTAACTGGATGCTGGTAGCATTTGGTATGATTGGCACATCATTAAGTGGAGTCACTTTTGTAAGTGTGCCGGGTGGTGTGGGAGATTTTGCCGGCAATTCATTCAAAGGCTTTGCCTATATGCAGGTAGCGATCGGCTATCTCATTGGTTATTTCGTGATCGCCGTTGTTCTACTTCCATTGTATTATCGCCTAAACCTCACTTCGATTTATAATTATTTGCTGCAGCGTTTTGGAAAGACCGCTTATAAAACGGGTGCTTTATTTTTTATTATCAGTCGTACAGTTGGCGCTACCGCAAGATTATACCTTGTGATCAATGTATTGCAGTTCTTCATACTAAATCAACTCGGCGTTCCCTTTGTTGTTACTGCTTCCGTGATATTGCTGATGATATTATTATACACTTTTGAAGGGGGTGTAAAGACCATTGTTTATACCGATACTTTACAAACCACTTTAATGATT
The DNA here is from genome assembly GCA_903884185.1 of uncultured Chitinophagaceae bacterium. Taxonomy (GTDB): domain Bacteria; phylum Bacteroidota; class Bacteroidia; order Chitinophagales; family Chitinophagaceae; genus CAISDV01. The sequence goes on from CAISDV010000186.1 coordinate 1,598, forward strand.
ACAGGGCTCATAGTATGCGTGGTGTATATTTTAAGTCACCTGCATGTAGGTGTAGGTGAGGCATTATCTCAAATGAAGGACAAAGGCTACCTGTATATCTTTAATACAGATGTGAACAGTAAAGGGTTTTTCCTGAAACAGATCATTGGTGGTGCATTTATTACCATTGCCATGACAGGGCTTGACCAGGAAATGATGCAAAAAAATATCAGTGTAAAAAGGCTGGGTGATTCACAAAAGAATGTGATCACCATGTCCATTGTATTGGTAGCAGTTTTATTTCTTTTCTTAACATTGGGCGGGTTGCTCTACATGTATGCCGGTTCAAAAGGCGCGGTTTATACTGATGTAATGGTAAATGGAAAAATGATCAAACAGCTATTGGTCACAGCACCCAACCATGATGCAAGTATGAATGTGATAGGTGATAAACTCTTTCCTTTTGTTGCCATGCAATTCCTTCCACCTGCCATCAGCATCATATTTATCATTGCATTGATCTCTGCACTTTTTCCAAGTGCCGATGGCGCATTGACCGCACTCACTTCTTCTTTTTGTATTGATATGCTGGGATTACAGCAAAGGACCGACCTGGATGAAAAAGGAAAAAAGCGTTTGCGTTTGAGCGTGCATCTTTCCTTCGCAGTTATTTTTCTATGCTGTATCATGGTATTTTATTTCCTCAATAATAACAGCATCATTGATATCATATTGGATGTGGCAGGTTATACCTATGGGCCGCTTCTTGGTTTGTTCGCATTTGGTATACTTACAAAAAGGCAATTGCCTAATTCGGCCATTACAACCATTATGTGTTTGATAGCCCCGGTATTATCTTATTTTATTTCCCGCAATGCCGCCAGTTGGCTAAATGGCTACCAGATAGGCATAGAATTACTGATCATTAACGGGCTTCTCACTTATATGGGACTATGGCTTATTTCTCACCCAAAAAAGATAGCCAATGATACTGGTGAATGAATTGGTTGAGCAGTATGCATCGCAATTCAGTTCACCCGATGAAGAGTGGATGCAGGAACTTCACAGGCATACCCTGGCAACACATCCCCATGCCCAGATGCTCAGTAGCCCTGTACAGGGAAAATTTTTATCCTTTTTGAGCACTATTGTTAGGCCAAAGTTCGTTTTAGAGATAGGGACCTTTACCGGTTACAGCGCTTTGTGCCTTGCACAAGGACTTGAAAATGAGGGGGAACTGCATACTATTGAACTTAGAACTGAAGATGCTGCGGTTTCTCAACAAAACTTTAGCAAATCTGGGTTTGATAAGAAAATACATTTGCACACCGGTAACGCATTGGATATTATACCAACATTGAACTATAGTTGGGACCTGGTTTTTATTGATGCCGATAAGACAGGTTATATAGATTATTACGAATTGGTTTTGCCCCGGCTGGCTGAAAATGGACTGATCATTGCGGATAATGTACTCTTCCATGGCGAAGTTCTGGAAGAACCACTTACCGGGAAAAATGCCAAAGCCATTCATGCTTTTAATGAGCATGTGGCAAATGACCCAAGAACAGAACAAGTGATGCTCACCGTACGCGACGGGTTGATGCTGATCAAAAAGAAATGATGATGAAAAAGACAGTTTTATTTGTTTGCCTGCTTGCCTCTTTTGCAGCCAATGCACAAAGGGAAAAAGCAACTGCCTATATCAATAACTATAAAGACATTGCCATGAGCGAGATGGTGCGCTCTGGTGTGCCTGCTGCTATTACTCTTGCGCAGGGTATCCTCGAATCCAAATATGGCGAAAGCAATTTGTGCAAAGAATCCAATAATCATTTTGGAATCAAGTGCAAACCTGAATGGACAGGCGAGAGAGTTTATCATGATGACGATGCCAAACACGAATGTTTCCGCAGTTATGCTACCGCTGAAGAATCTTTTCGTGACCATTCAGATTTTTTAAAGAACAGGCCTTACTATACAGATCTCTTCCTGCTTGATCCTGCAGATTATGAAGGTTGGGCAAAAGGATTAAAGAAAGCAGGCTATGCTACTGAAAAAGATTATCCTCAAAGATTGATAGAACTGATTGAAACATACGATCTCAATAAATATTCTTTACTCGCACTTCAGCAGGGTAAACCTGCAGAATCAAAGATAGTAGCTGTTGCAGATAAGGAAGAAAAGATTGTCATCACTCCTGCAATAAAAGCTGAAGTCCTGCAACCCGCAGAAGAAACTAAAGAAGATAAAAAAGAAGTGGAAACACCCGTTGCTCCTCAGCCTGCAAAAGAAATAGAAGCACCCAAAGAAGAGAAAAGTATTTACCCAGAAGGTGTTTTTACCATCAATCATTCCAAAGTGATCTATGCGAAAAAAGGTGTCTCCCTTCTTTCTCTCGCAGGACAATACAATATTACTCTCAGCAAATTGTTTGATTTCAATGATATGACTGAAACAGATATCCTTGGAGCCAGCAAGCTCATGTTCATTGAAAGGAAATTAAAGAAAGGCGCTTCCGACTTTCATGTTGTTGCCACCGGTGAAACTCTCTATGATATCAGCCAGCAGGAAGGTGTTCGCCTCGAAAACATATTAGCCTATAACGGTTTACAAAAGACCGCCACCCCTACCCTTGGGCAAAAAATTTACCTGCGTGTACCAGCTCCGGTTATTTCTAAATCTGTGCCTGTTTCCGCAAATAAATCCGTTACTTCGTCAAGGTAACCATCAGGTAAATCTCATAAATATCTCTCCCATGAATGTGATAAAGGTCCACGACAAAACTTTTGTGCCATACATTTCCGAAGCCACCATTTTAAATAAAATAAAAGACCTTGCCGCGCAGCTGAATAAAGATTATGAGGGCAAACAACCCATCTTTATTTCCATACTCAATGGTTCGTTTATTTTTTCTGCCGATCTTTTTAAAGAATTGACCATTGAGGCCGAGATATGTTTTATTAAGCTCGCTTCTTATAAAGGAACACAGTCAACCGGGCATGTGATCACTTCTATTGGGCTCGATGCCAATATCACAGGAAGGCATGTGATCATTTTGGAAGATATCATTGACACCGGAAGAACGATGCACAACTTCCTGCCGCAGATCACCAACCAGCAACCCGCTTCTTTAAAGATCGCTGTGCTGCTTCATAAGCCCGAAGCCATGGAATTTCCCATCAACATAGACTATTGCTGTTTTTCCATCCCCAACAAATTTGTATTGGGCTATGGCCTTGATTATGATGGTTTTGGAAGGAATATCCGCGAGATCTACCAGCTTCATAACGATTAGCACTTACGTGTTATACTATTGACATTTAGTTCAGATGATTTTATAGTTTTTCACCGCAGAGACGGAGAGAAACGCAGAGAGAGTTACTATTTCCATTGACATTGAGTTTCTAACTCTGCGAACCTCCAAGCCTGCCCCGCTAAATGCGGGGTCTCCCTGTCTCTCCGGTAATTCTTTCTATTCTAATTCTACAACGATTAGTATTTAACATACTGTGGGGAATATTTTTCTTACTCCTTCGTTATATTGGTACAATTAATTGCCATTGGCATGAAACAGGCCTTGCTTGCTGCGCTTTGTCTCGTGCTGTGCTCCCCTCTATTGAGCCAGTTTTATATGCGTGGCGAGGTACGCGACGATAAAGGACAGTTATTGGCCGGAGTAAAAATCACTCTCTCTTCAAAAAGCAATACCAGTTATTATAGCGGCAATGCAGGCGCATTTGGAATCCCCTCCCTTCTCGCTATAGATACTATTAATTTGGAACTGGAAGGATATGAGTCTTTAAAAAAAGCTGTGCAGACAACCAAGTATCAGTCATTGGTGATGAAGATGTTGCCCGGTGTATCCAGCTTTATGAAGAACAGCCTTACCTCGAGGACAAAAAATCTGACAGTAGATAAAAATTCATTGCCTTCTGTTGCAGGTGAAAGTTATAGTTACCTTGTTGAGAACGAATTTGTAAACGCTTCCCAATATCCTGAAACAGGTTTTGCATTAAATGTGGACAGGGCATCTTACAGCAATACGCGCCGCTTTCTCTCCAATGAAATGAATGTTCCGCCCGATGCAGTGCGTATTGAAGAGATGCTGAACTATTTTGATTTTCGCGATCCAAAAGATACCATAAGAAACAAGGATTTTATTTGCCACACTACGCTTAGTACTTGTCCGTGGAATCCTGCTACGCAATTATTATTTGTTCACCTTGATGCTCCAAGATTGAATCTTGATAAAGTACCTCCCAGTAATCTTGTTTTTTTAATAGATGTATCCGGCTCCATGGAAAGGCCCAACCGACTGCCTTTGCTTCAATCTGCTTTTAAATTACTGGTAGAGAATCTTCGCCCAATTGATACCGTTTCTATTGTAACCTATGGCGGGCATGTAGCTGTTGTATTATCCTCTACAGGTGGCGCCGAAAAACAGAAGATCAATAATATCATTGATTCATTGGTAGCTGATGGAGATACGCCCGGTGAAGGCGCTATCCGCACCGCTTATTCTATCGCAAAAAGAAATTTTGTTGCCAATGGCAATAATCGTGTGATACTCGCTACTGATGGCGATTTTAATGTAGGACAATCAACCGAAAAAGAATTGGAGGATCTCATCACCCTACAACGTGCGAGTGGTATTTATCTTACTTGTATTGGCGTAGGAATGGGTAATTATAAAGACAGTAAGTTAGAAGCACTCGCTAAAAAAGGCAATGGCAATTTCGCTTACCTCGATAATATCCGTGAAGGAGAAAAGGTGTTAGTGACAGAATTTACCAAAACAGTCTATGCAGTGGCAGATGATGCCAGCCTCAATGTAAGTTTTGATCCTGCTGTGGTGAAAGATTACCGCCTTATAGGTTTCGATAATAAGAAACAAGCCATCAGTGATCATACCAGTGAGTTGGAGGGTGGTGAGATTGGCAGCGGGCATTCTGTAATGGCGGTGTTTGAGATCACGCCTCAAAAAGATGTAAAGGCAGACAGCAGTGTATTTGCAAAGCTCAACCTGCAATACCGTTTACCCGGAACTGATAGTGTGCTTTACAGAAGATTCTCTGTTCCGTATTCTGTGCAGCCGTTCGATAAAGCAGATTCTTCCATTCGTTTTGCTACATCTGTAGTGATGTTTGGTTCTTTATTAAAGAAATCCAAGTTCACAAAGAATGATACTTACTTAGATGTGCTAAATCTTGCCCGGAGCGCTTCGGGTAAGGATAATTATTTGCAGCAGGAATTTATTACGTTGGTACAGAAGGCGGAGAAGATTTATAATTATAAGAAGAAGAAAAAGTAAGGGGGTTTGTTGTAACGGAAATAAAGTTAGAACGTCATATCGAATCCCGCTAAACGAGATTTCATTTTTTATATGTTTTTCAAAGCGGGATAAGATATTTCTACGTTATTATGTAGTTGACTTCTACTCCTTTTTGTCCTTTACTAAATGTGTTTGCCCCGTAGCAAAGAAGCTAAATGCAGGCCCAGACTTAAGAGTCATATCTTTTTCTTTCATACCAAATACATCTTCAGCCACGCCAGAATCATCGATATAAAGCAGTACATCTTTTGATATAAAAAAATGGAAAATTGGATATGCCGTCTTCAGATTAGTTGAATATCTCATTTTTTTAACCTTCCCATCCCTTTCCAACACTATTTTTAAAACATCGCCTCTGGTTGATAAACTGAAGAAAACTTCTTTCATATAAGAATATGGGAAAGATTCTCCCTCATCTGATTTTCTAAAGTTATGTTTGATGACAAAATTCTTTTCCTTCAATATAATTACTTTTTTACTCCAGGCGTAAACAAATGCAATACTTGAAGTAAACAATATCCAAAGGAGAAAATATAATGGAGTTGAATGAAGAGCGAATATCATACCGAACGAAAATAAGGCCCACGTAAAAAGCAGATCATTATAGTTAGGCTGAATCCGGAGCTTTTCACCTTCTTCTATTGGTATCAGGTTATTAGGCCACACGAGTTTTGTTTTCATGAAGATACAAAACACTCATCTCTTTGTTCCATCGGAACAATGTGTTGGTAGAAAACCATTTATAAAATGATTCCACGTTCCAGCGGAACGTTGTGTGATATTTATCATATTTCAATACAATCACCCGGCGGTCCTACGGAGCGCTAAACCCCATTTCCAATTATGTTCTACCTACACCGCCTACCTACGGCAGGCTTATTTAAGGCGCAATCATTATTTCAATATTCGAAATCTCCTATCCCGAATCTCGCATCTCCCACCCAAATCTCCCATCCCCTATCACACATATCTCAAATTCGCTCCAACAAGCTCCATAACGGCTCTTGATAGGCAGGATAAGCCGGAGATAAGCCCGTGATAAGCCGGATACAAGCCCCTGATAAGCCCGATCTATTAAGGACGGGCTTATCTTGGGGTCATGTGCAGTTTTTTTCGGCTTTATGGGCAGTCTATTAGTTCTTTCAAGTGCCTTTATGGTAGAATTTAGAGAGTACCTGGGACCTTTGCGACAGGTAGGACATACATTAGAACATAATCAACTATATCTGTTTGGAGCAAATAAGCCTTTTTTTCGCTGAGTATCAGTGATGTGGAAACAAAAATTATCATGTTTAGGGCAAAAAGAATATCTTGAATTCAATGAAAACTGTTTCCCGCAGGAAATTCCTCTCACATACAGGCATGCTGGCAGGTGGCATTTACCCGGCTATGCTGGCAATGGGTATGCTACGGAAAGCGCCTGCGTCCCCTTTTCAATTAGATGGGGATGCCAAGGGGAAACATGTCATTATTCTTGGGGCTGGGTTGGCAGGCATGGCATCTGCGTATGAACTGATGAAAAAGGGCTACCAATGCACTATCCTGGAAGCAAGAGAACGCGCTGGTGGGCGTTGCTGGAGTGTACGCAAAGGTTCTGTCAACCAGGAAATGGGCCGTCCATTGCAAACTGCAGGATTGGATGATGGTTTGTATTTTAATGCAGGCCCTTCAAGGATACCACATCACCACCAACTAACGCTTCACTACTGCAAGGAATTAAATGTGCCGGTGGAGATCTACAATAATGTGAATGAAGCGGCGTATTATTTTAGTGAAGGAAAAGGTTCCCTCTCCAATAAAAAAATACGCGCACGTGAGATACATAACGACCGCCGCGGATATATGAGTGAGCTACTCGTAAAAGCCATCGATCAAAAACAACTCGATGCTGCCATGACAAAAGAAGATGCACAGAAAGTAATTGAATACCTGCGCGCAGAAGGCGGATTGGATATTGATAAATTATACAAAGCATCTGCACGCCGCGGTTATATGGAAGAACCGGGCGCTGGGGAAAAAGTTGGGCGCATTGCCGATCCATACAAACTGCATGATATTATTGCTTCGGGATTGATGGACCCAGATTTCTATAATGTGGCAGAATATACTTACGAATTACAAATGACAATGTTCCAGGCAAGAGGCGGAATGGATATGATAGCAAAGGCATTTGAAAAACAAGTTGGGCAATTCATTAAATACCATGCAGAAGTAAGTTCTATAAAAAATACGGATGCAGGTGTAAGCATCAGTTATAAAGACAGCACCGGTGAACATAAAATAGATGGCGACCTATGCATTTGTACCATACCACTTCCGGTGCTGAGTAATATTGATCATAATTTTTCATCCGATGTGAGTCGCGCGATCGATTATGTTTCTTATATCCAAACAGGAAAGATAGGCCTGCAATTCAAACGCCGTTTTTGGGAAGAGGACGAACAGGTGTACGGCGGCATCACTCATACCAATAATGAACTCACCCAGATATTTTACCCTTCGTATGATTATCTGGGTAAAAAGGGGATATTAATAGGCTATTATAATTTTAATGATAAAGCGAAACGCACAGGAGAGTTGTCTTTTAAAGAGCGGGAGCAGCTGGCTATGGAAAAAGGGGCTTTGATACACGGACAATACCCCAAAGAGTTCGAGAACTCGTTCTCCATCAGCTGGCACAAGACCAAATACAGCCTGGGCGGGTGGGCGCTGTATTCGGCCGAGGAGAGGCAAACTGTGTATAAAGCGCTTTTAGAACCGGATAAACAAGTGTATTTTGCAGGAGAACACCTTACCTACCTGAATGCATGGATGGCTGGCGCTTTTGAATCGGCGCGGAGCGTGGTAGAAGCGGTTCACAAAAGGGTACAGGCGGCATAAAATTTACAACCAGAATTTATATTTTTAATACTTAAAACTACTCTTATGTCAAGCAACATCAACCGTCGCGATCTTCTGAAAAAAGGCGCGCTATTGGCTGGCGGGCTTCCTTTTGCTTCTTCCCTGCTGAATGAAATAGCAGCGAAACCAAAAGCTCCATATATACCTGCTTCAACAAGTAATGCATTTTTGACTGATCGTGAGATCGGGTTGAATGCACCTCCTGAATTGAAAGCACGTTTATTTGCGAATGAAAATCCTTTTGGCCCTTCGCCTAAAGCCAAACAGGCGATCACAGAAGCGATGGCGAGTAGTTACCAATACCCTTTTATGTTTTCGAGAGACCTGTCTCAAAAGATAGCAACCTATGAAGGGTTAAATGAACAGCAACTAATGCTGGGTGCAGGCTCCTCACCACTGTTACTGGCTGCTGCCATTTGTTTCAGTAAAGAAGGTGGCAATATTGTAACCGGCGATCCAACGTATGAAGACCTTCCATCAAGAACACAGCCTTTTAAAGAACAATGGATCAAAGTTCCTTTGACAGCAGATCATAAGCTTGACCTGGATGCAATGGAAAAAAGTATTAATGCAAATACTGGGCTGGTGTATATCTGTAATCCTAATAACCCTACTGCCACCGTGGTAGATGCAGATAAATTAAAAGCATTTTGTGAGCGCGTATCAAAACGTGTAACAGTATTTATTGATGAAGCCTATATTGACTACCTGCCCGATCCACAAGGCACTACATTAATGAGTGGAGTGAAAAAAGGACAGAACATTATTGTGGCAAGAACCTTTTCTAAATTATACGGTTTTGCCGGATTGCGTGTAGGATATATTGCTGCACAGCCAGAGACGATCCAGAAATTATCGAATTATACAGAAGGGTTGATGTCCGTTTCCGCTACGTCACTGAAAGCTGCCATTGCCGCTTACCAGGATAAAGAATTTTTACAGGGCGCGTTGCAAAAGACCATTGCCTCAAAAGAATTCCTGTACAGTGTATTGAAAAAGGAAGGGTATGATTATATTCCTTCTTCTGCCAATTTTGTGATGTTCCCTGTTAAGATCGATGCGGAAAAATTTGTTTCAGAAATGATGAAACGTGGTGTGGGTGTGCGTCCCTGGCAGTTCGATAATAAACAATGGTGCCGTGTAAGTATTGGAAGGATGGATGAGATGGAAGCATTTGCCACGGCATTCAAAGAAATATCGTAACAACATTATTCAATAAAAATCTTTCCCGGTGAAATTCTTCTTTCTTGCCGCTTCGGGGGCCATGCTAAGCCTGTCTGTTATTGCACAGGAACAACCTGCCAGTCGTGCCATTACTACAGATGAATATGAGAAGGCCAAAACATTTTCTGTAAAGGACCTCGACAAGGATACTTATGTAAAGTTTGAGAATACTTATGTGCTCGACAGGTATGAATCGCGCAAACCTTATTTTATTACGGGCGATGATGGCATGAAGAAAAGAGTGGACATGTATAAGCTGATCCTGAAAGATGGTATGCAGGAACTGGGCACCATGATCTATTACACCAATGAAAAAGGAAAACTTTATAAAGTATGCCTTCCTGGTTTTAAAGCAGATAGCAAAATATGGGAGAAATATTTTACTGATATCCATGCCATAGATAAGGAAGAACCCAATTTTGTTTTGAAGCTTTCTTATATCCTATCCAAAGAATTTGGATTTCAATTATACAAGGCATCCACTGGGGGAAAAGATATCAGCAAGGAAGCAGGTACTTATGGAACTGATATTTGTTTCCCGGGCAATATGAAAGTATCCATGGCAGATGGTTCTACAAAAATGCTGAGCAAGATACAGGCAGGAGAAAAAGTGATCACTGTTGATGCTGTTACTCATACCGCCAAAGAAACGATTGTAAAAGAATTGTCGGTACACGAAGCAAAGAATTATGCGCTCACAAATATTTTGCTTTTATCAGCTACTGAAAAAAGATCAGCTACTGGCACAGATGTGCAGTTGAGAACAAAAGAGTTGAGTGTTACACCCAATCATCCCCTACTCACCACAACAGGTGAAAAGCATGCCGGTGAAGTAAAAGAAGGCGATAAAGTTCTTTGCAAAGATGCGCAGGGAACGGCGTATAAAGAATATACCGTGTTTTATGTAAATGAGAAAGCAGGCGGTTTACAGAAAGTATATAATATCGTAGCCGAAAGCGGTGATACTTTTATTATGAATGATGTGATGGTGATGCAGAAGGGGAAGAATTGAGTATGTAAAGTATATGTGGTAAATAAAGTATACAATTAAAAATAGCACTCTTTCAGCGAGGCTATTTGCCGATTGCATCTTCAATCGCTTTTAATTCTTCAGGTGTGTTAAAACTCATACAATCAGATGGCAGTGCTATCGGGTAGCCTTCTACTTTTTCTCCTTGAATGCACAACTTTTCAATTGCGTATAAGAAGCCATGTTCGCCAAGGAGACCCGTACAATATTTGAGAGAATCTTTTTTCAGTATTTCAAACAACGGCTTCTTCCTAAATACAAACAGTCCGATGTCCCTTTCTCCATACTTTGCTGGCTGAATACCCAATGCTCTTGTTTCTTTAACCCTGGTTATTTTTCCATTTTTGCGTTCTACAATAGTATAACAGTTATTCCCAATGCTTGTGGCAAATGAAAAATTGTTCTTATCTGATTGATGAAAATTTACCAGGCTATCCAGTGTTTTTTCACTTAACATAGGAATATCTGACCATATCAAAAGAATGTCCCCGGCATCATCAATTTTTCTATCGGCATACAAAACAGCATCACCCATCCCCTTGGGTTCTTCCTGGAATACAAACTCTGCCCTCATTTCAAATTCATCCATGACAGCCTGGAATTGTTCTCTAAAAGCAGGGTTTACAATAATGATAGGATTATTGTCGTATTTCTCAACCAATTTACAAATTCTTATTAAAATAGGGACACCCCCAATTCTATACAATGTTTTGGGGTAATTGAGGCCGCTGCGTGAACTTCGTCCACCCGCCGGTATCAAAACACGGAGACTTCTCATTTAAAATCTTTTAATAAAATTACCTTTTATTCCATCCCTGATTCCGTAATAAAAATATTTTGTATTAGCGCCAAATACATAGGTTAACGAATTCAAAAACCCATTTCTTTTTAATATCCTCCACCAAGTGACGAATACTGTAAAAAAATTTCTCGCAATCACAAGATCAAAATATTTTCTATTAATAATAATTGAATTTCTGATAAAATAATATACTCTCATTTTATCGATTACCCTTTGATTAACATCGGGGTGATAATGTAATGCACTCAATAAGGAAAAGACATTCCCAACCTTCCTTAACCGGCAATAATAATCAACTTCATCCCCATATATAAAATAATCCCTGTCTACATTATCGATCTGTGCTGCATATTCGAGATTAATAAGCGCCCCATTAAAAAGATGAACAAAAGGATATGTTTCTACCCCTGCTGGCAATTCACTGAACGTATAATATTTTCTTTTCAAAGAAAACACAACAGGATTGCCTTTCCGGTTCAACAAGGACATTCCAAATACAAATTCATCATGTTTTTTTTCCTTTACAACAACAGAAGAAATACAAGCAGTATGTTCATCTGTATTCTCAAGTAATAGTTCCAGGGCTCTATGGTGAGGGTATCCATCATCATCCATCAGCCAAACAAAAGAATAGCCTTTGCTTATTCCTTCAGAAATACCTCTTGCCCAGCCAGCAGATGATCCCTCGTTGGACTGCGTAATGTGCCCAATATTATTTTCACTAAGAAATTTTTCTGTTCCATCTGTTGACTCATTATTGATAATAAGAATATCAGGTAAAGTAGATTGTTTTTGCAAATAATAGATGCACCGCTTTAGCAGGTTGAGCCTGTTATGTGTAACTATAACTGCTAATACTTTATCAGGCATGCGGCAACCGGGATTGTAATTGATTTGACAATGATTTAAAATCAGCGAACCAAACATGTTTATCCGCGACCCTGGCAATCTTTAATTCATTATTTATGCAGACAACATCCAGCCCGGCGGCGATAGCAGCTTGTATACCCGATTCGGCATCTTCGATAACAAGTACACTCGCAGGATCCATTTTCTTTGAATCCAGTATCTTTTGAAAGACTTCAGGGTGCGGCTTCGAACAAGAAATATCATCGGCAGTAACGATCATCTCAAAGTATTTGTCAATGCCTAGTTTATGCAACCCGGTAGTTACATTTAATCGTGACCCAGAACTTCCAATGAAAAGTCGAAACCTGTTCACGTGTAAAAGTTCAATAAACGCTAAAGCACCAGGAATAAATTGCAAGGCATTTTTATACAATTCATTTGCCAAGGTACGTTTCTCCTTTGTCAGCCGCTTTAATTCCGCTTCGTCAATTGCATATCTATTAGAAATAAAAATTGCGCGCATAGCGTCTTCCGTAGACATTCCGAGGTGATCTTTATATTCAAACTTTACACTATGTATGGCCAGGGCTTTTTTAAAAGCATTTTCATGTAAATGAAGGCTATCAGCAATAGTACCGTCAAAATCAAAAATAATCGATTTTTTCTTTTTAAATAAATTCTCCAATTTCTGGCGCCTTTTAGATAACTGTAGATATGGTATATTTTTCAGATCCACTTAAATTTACTTTTCAAGCTTGGATGTAGCGGCCTGATACAAATTGATAATAAGTTTAGAAAGAAGAGTGGCATCATGCTTCCCGGGGTTTTGTAAATCCTCAAAACCGTCAATTATTATTTTACAGCCGATTTTGTTTAGTTGATTCAAATCAAATCTTATATAATTTTCGAGTTTATCATCTGAAAACCTGTTATTGACCAAGGCAACCGTAATCAAGTCCTCAACTGCAATATTGGAAGTGGTTCCCATTCTTAAATATTTGACGGCACCATTAATAAGATCATTTGCAGAGTAACTGGGTGTTTCATAATCTTCTCCTATATTGGCAATGAATACTTTTAATGCTTTTTTATTTGCTACAATAGAATCAGTTAGCCCTTTGGTCATATAACTTAGATACAATGATGAGTGCTGGGTACCGGCAGAATAAATGATAATATCGGCATCACTAATACTCCTGGCAACTCTCGGCGTTATTGAAACCTGCCGGTTCATTATTTCAAAATATTCTTCTACTTTCTCTACTGCCATTGTTGATAAAATATTTTTATCAGGATACTGATCTAGTAAATAGATCTTTTTAATTCGTGAATTGGACCTTAGTTCCACTATCTCGGCCTCGGAATATAATATGGTGCCATCTTCTCTTATTGCCACTAATTTTTTATCCTCATTATTAGTTGGCAAAACGGTACCACGAAGCTTGAACAGTTTATCAATAAAAATAGTTGCCTCTTCAAAATTTCCACCAAAAACCAGGTATGCTCCTGCATAGATCAGGTTCATCAGGGCGCAATCAGAGAAATTTATTTTCTTATTTTCAGATTTTTCGATAAGTTCAATACCCTTTAATAACCTGCCTACGCATGTCTTAAGTGCTTCTTCTATAGTTGCGTCTTTAAAAGAAATTCCTTCTATCTCACCACAACTAGCAAAGTCCCTCATCTTTCTTAAGACAATTTCATGATCAGCATCAACCGGGAATCTAAAATCAAAAACCCTGCAAACTGATTCATAATCCAGCAAGTCCTTTGGTAGCATAGCTTCCTGTACTTTCCTAATATCAGACGGGCCTAACATTTTAAAAAAATCTCTTATTTCACCTGTTGACTTTCCGTCATCATATGCGTTGAGGATACAAGTCAGGTTAACCCCATCAATATCCAGAAGAACCGGGATTAGATTTTTTGCACCCCTGCCTCCATTAAATGAAACGATATTTACCATACATGCTAAAAATTATCAAACAGTTTGTCTGGCCGTCCTGCTACCCCAAGCAAAAATAGGTCGCTTCTGAAGAACTACCATATTAGTTATTTCCATTGTATAAGGCTTATAACCCTATAGCAAGTAAAATCAAAATATAGATAGCAATTTATGAAATAAAAAAGCCCCACTGAAAAGCCAGGGCTTACTATTTTAATTAAACGCTTCTTTCACTCTTTCAAAGAAACTCTTATTATTCTTATCGGGCCGTGGCTTGAAGTTCTCGCTGTTATTCAATTTCTCAAGAGCAGCCTTTTCATCTGAATCCAAATGTTGTGGTGTCCACACATTAACATATACCAACTGGTCGCCTCTTCCATAACCTTGTACTTCGGGGAAACCCTTTGCCTTTAAGCGGAATATTTTTCCACTCTGTGTGCCGGCAGGTATCTTTATTTTAGCACGGCCATCGATCGTTGGTACTTCTACCGTTGTTCCGAAAGCTGCATCAGGAAAAGAAATATGCAGGTCGTATGCTACATTCAATCCATCACGCACTAATTCAGGATGCGGCTCCTCTTCTATTTGGATAATCAGGTCGCCGGGCGCACCGCCACGTTCACCAGCATTGCCTTTTCCACCCATACTCAACTGCATGCCTTCCTGTACACCTGCAGGAATATCTATTGCAATGGTCTCTTCGCCATAAACCCTTCCTTCACCTTTACATACACCGCATTTGGAAGTGATGGTGGAGCCTTCTCCATTACAGGTTGGACAAGTAGTAACCGTTTGCATCTGTCCAAGAAAAGTATTGGTCACTCTTTTTACCTGACCGCTTCCACCACAGGTACCACAATTCTGTATGCTGCTTTTATCTTTTGCACCGCTACCGCTACAAGTAGTGCAGAGAACATGCTTTTTTACTTTTACATTCTTGGTAACACCTTTGGCGATCTCTTCATAAGTGAGTTTCATTTTAATGCGGAGATTGCTGCCTCGTTGTCCCCTGGCCCTTGTTGCACCGGCACCACCACGCCTTCCTCCACCAAAAAAACTACCAAACATATCATCACCAAAAATATCTCCAAAGTGGCTGAAGATATCTTCCATATTTCCTGAACCACTGAAACCGCCTGTTCCCGGGCCAAATGCCTGGTGGCCAAAACGATCGTATTTAGAACGCTTGTCTGTATCGCTCAAGACTTCATAAGCCTCTGCTGCTTCTTTGAATTTTTCTTCGGCTGCTTTATCCCCAGGATTGCGATCGGGATGGAATTGCATCGCTACTTTGCGATATGCTTTTTTGATCTCATCAGCAGAAGCGCTTTTGGTAACGCCTAATATTTCGTAATAATCTCTCTTCATAAAATGGGGTGTGATAATATGCTGATACGGTCAGCGTATTATCGAATAATTATTTTCCAACTACAACTTTTGCAAAACGTATGAGCTTATCGTTCAGGTAATATCCTTTCTGTACTTCATCCAATACCTTTCCTTTTAATGCATCTGTTGGGGCCGGCACTTCAGTAATAGCTTCGTGTTTTTCTACATCAAAATCCGTATGCATACTTTCCATGGCTTTTACACCCCTGCTTTGCAAAGTGCTGCGGATCTTATTAAACACCAGTTTGATACCTTCCTTTTGCAGTTCAATATCATCATTCCCCTCTAATTGTTTCTCTGCGCGGTCGCAATCATCCAATACATCCAGTAAAGAAACAACCACATCTTTGCCGGCTGTCTGTATCAGTTCTAATCTTTCTTTTGCTGTTCTGCGGCGGAAATTGTCGAATTCAGCCATTAAACGGAGGTATTTGTCTTTTTGCTCATCCAGGTCGGCCTGTAGTTTATCGGTCTCACTTTCTTCTACGGGGTCGTTCAGATGTGTCTGGCCACCTGCATTTTCGTCAGCATTAATATCCATATTCAGCTCTTCCGCCAGTTTTTGATGCGTTTCTTTCTGTTTCATACTCATTTTAGGTATATGCCCTATACAGGCAATTTTTTTGCCAACGCAAAGAAAGGGGATTTTTTGTCAGGCAGGGCGCAGATGGGGCTGACTATCTTTGCAATATGACAAAAGTGTACCTGAAGCGAAAGATCGCACCCCGTATTGCCAATGGGCATCCCTGGGTGTATGGCAATGAAACCGAGAAGATAGTGGGTGAAGTGAGGCCTGGCGATATCGTAGAGGTGTATTATTGGGACCAAAAGTTTGCAGGTCGGGGATATATCAACCCTCAATCACAAATATTGGTGCGGCTGTTGACGAGGAAAAAAGAAGAGATCAATGAAGCTTTCTTTTATAACAGGATAATGGAAGCCTGGAATTACCGCCGCAAAACGGGTTATACAGAAAATTGCCGGTTGGTATTTGGCGAGGCCGATCTGTTACCGGCTTTGGTGATTGATAAATTCAACGACTATTTTGTGATACAGACCTTATCAATGGGAATGGATGTTTGGAAGCCCACGATCGTAGATACGCTTGAAAAAATATTCTCACCAAAAGGTATCTATGAAAGAAATGATGTGCCTGTAAGAGAGTTGGAGGGTTTGCCTATGCAGAAGGGTTTTCTCTCTGTTCCTTTTGATACGAATATCCTCATTAATGAAAATGGTTTGAAGTTTTATGTTGATATTGAGAATGGACAAAAGACCGGTTATTTTTTAGACCAGCAGGATAACCGCCGTGCCATACAACATATTGTAAAAGATGCAGAGGTGCTGGGTGCATTTACTTATACTGGCACATTTGAAATTCATGCGGCACATTATGGCGCTAAAAAAGTGACAGGAATAGATATTAGTGAAAATGCAGTGGCGCAAGCCAATCGTAATGCACAGCTCAACGGACTTGATTCTATCTGCACATTTGAAGCAATGAATGCATTTGATGTATTGAAAACATGGGGCAAAGAAAAAAGGCAGTATGATGTTGTGATGCTTGACCCACCTGCATTTACCAAGAGCAGGGAAAATATTGAAAAGGCGCTGACAGGATATAAAGAAATTAATTTGAGGGGAATGAAGTTACTCCGGAGCGGTGGTTTTTTAGTTACATCCAGTTGCACCAATTTAGTACACCCGGGTTTGTTTTTAGAAACGATAGAAGCAGCTGCCAGAGATGCCGGTAAAAGGATACGGCAGGTATGTTTTAATACTCAATCGGCAGATCATCCGATCGTATGGGGACTCGAGAACACGAATTACTTAAAGTTTCTGATTATAGAAGTCTCAGATAGATAATCACGAATTTTTTGCTGAGCTAACTGGCAACTAGTAACTGGCAACCGGCAACTATTACTTAACAACCTGGAACTTGCCAGACTCAATGATCTGACCGGCCTTGTCGCGTAATTGAAAGAAATAGAGTCCGCGGGTATATGCATCCAGGTTAAGAGTGATCTTGCTGGTGGTTATTGATAATTCATTCATCTTTCTTCCCACACCAAAACTATAAACCTGGAAGGTGTAGGATTTATCAACTACTTCGTGTGAGAATTCAAAATTGATAATGGATGTAGCGGGGTTGGGATATACCTGTACGATCTTCACCAACTCATCAGGTACGGGCACAGGCTTGTTAAAGCTGCTCACACCAAGAGCGGTTACCAATAAAAAAAGAAGGTATACTTTCTTCATACATTCGATTACACTGCTAAATTAATTGAAAGATGCCAAGTAGTCCAAAGAAATACTGTTAATATGTTAAAAAAAATCTTACCACATCATCATGCGAGGGTTTTTAAAACAGACTCAATTGCTTCAAAGTTGGGCAGGTCTCCTGCATTTGCCAGTATCTCCGCATACTGTAACACTCCTTCGCTGTCAATTACAAAAGCTGAACGCCTGCTTACTCCTTTCATCCAACCCATGAAGCTATCATAAATGGTTTCATACATGGTAGATGCTTCTTTATTAAAATCGCTCAGCAAAAGAAAATCAAGTTTCTGCTCTTCTTTGAACCTGGCCAAAGTAGCGGGTGCATCAACAGAGATACCCAAGACCACTGCATCCGCTGTATTGTAAAATGCCATATTATCTCTTACACTGCATAATTCTTTTGTGCAAACCCCTGTAAATGCCAGTGGGAAGAATAGCAATACTACTTTTTGCCCTTTGTAATCGCTGAGTGTGACCTTATTCTTTGCTGAATCATACAAAGTAAAATCCGGTGCGGGTTTGCCAATTTCGATCTTCATCTTTTTGTTTTAGTGCCTTAGGTGGCTTTGTGGAAAATATGTGCCAGCAAAATACATTAAAATACTTTTACATCTCAACATAATGGCTATTTTGTATTATTGTTAAACAACCAAAATTTTCTTGCTTATGAAAAAGTACATTGTAGAATTCATTGGCACTTTTTTTCTTGTGCTAACTGTTTGCATGGCTGGCAGCAAAGCCGGTGAAATGGCCCCCATAGCTATTGGTGGCGCCTTAATGGTGATGGTATATGCGGGAGGCTATATCTCAGGTGGGCATTATAATCCAGCAGTATCTTTTGCAGTCTGGATCCGTGGCAAACTCAGTCTTACCGAAATGATCAGTTATTGGGTAGTGCAGCTGGCCGGTGGTGTAGCAGCAGCTTTATTGGCACAACATGTATTTGATTATATAGTTGTACCACATGATCCTATTGGCAAAACCGCCATAATAGCCGAAGCAATTGGAACATTTGCATTGGCGTTTGTAGTTTTGAATGTTGCCACCTCACAAAAAACATCAGGCAATAGTAATTATGGGCTTGCCATAGGTTTTACGGTTACTGTGATGGCTTATACGCTTGGCCCGGTAAGTGGTGGCGCTTTTAATCCTGCAGTAGCGCTTGGTAATACAGTGTTTGGAGGATTTTACTGGAATGAATTATGGATGTATGTGATAGGCACTTTGGCCGGTGCAGCATTGGCCGGGCTGCTCTATAATTATCTGAAACCGGATACCGATTAAACGAATAAAATAATTTTTAAAAAGGATATTCCCTGTGGAATATCCTTTTTTTATTGAATGAATTTTGTATAAGCCCGCTCACCCCAGTAGGTATAATTTTTATTTTCGAGTGCTGTGCCAATCAATACTGAATGAATAAACCCATTTCTTTCTACCTGTACCGTATGGAATATTTTTTTTTCCGGATTATCAACAAAAAAGAAATTGACCTGGTTTTTGCTTGAGGAGAATTGCTGCACACTGTCCTGCCTGTTGATATGAAAAGGAAAATATGCCGACAGGTCTTTCATCATCAGGTGGCTTCGGTACCAGGTTCCACCAGTAGGCGTCACGAGCGGTTTGCCATTATAGATCACTACACTGTCGTTGTATGCAAATACTGTTAAATGATGTGATGGGAATGCTTTGATCCAATCAGTAAATTTTTGGGTGAAGCTGGAATCATATCCATAATCGCTGTCAAGGAAACTGATGCGTTCTACTTTTGAAGGTATCTGTTCTTTTGACTGGATATATCCTAATACAAAAGAACCTCCACCACTATGTCCATTCAGGTGGAGCCAATATTTTTTTAGAGAAAGTACTTGTGAGATGGTGTCAACGATCTTAGGTATCAGGTCTGTATAATCAGGATGGGTCTTTTTCCATTGTGGCCATGCTTTCAGGTCATTCTCCAGGTAAACCACAATAATATTTTCATCAGAGCTGCTGTTTCTCACAAATGCCGCCTGTGCTGCTATATGCTGTATATCAAAATGCCAGTCATCTCCTTCTTTTAATATTTTCCCCATCGTTTGGGCAGTTGTATTCCCATTGGGTAATGCGAATAGAATGAGTTGGGTATTTTTTTTTGAAGAGAAATCTTTCGGATAGCTAACAGTAAGCGTAACATCATTTCTGAAACGGAAACTGAATACAGAATCCCGTGAAGCGAATGAATGCTGCGCTATAAGTGATACAACAAATAATATTGGTAAAACTTTTCTCATTACTGCGAAGCTGTTATTTTTTGCAGGCAATCTTTTAAACTAAGTTTCCAGTCTCTCAGCTCTATACCAAAATCACCAACAATTTTTTGTTTATCCAGTACAGAATAGTGTGGACGTTTGGCAGGTGTGGGATAGGCTATGGTTGGAACGGGCATTAGCCGACAATTCAATCCTGCCATTGACTTAATGGCAACTGCAAAGTCGTACCAGGAAATAATTCCATCATTACTGAAATGATAGAGACCATATTTGGGGTTTGATCCAGATAGTTGGTTGATCATTTTCATAATAGCCTGTGCAAGGTCTGCTGCATAGGTAGGTGATCCTATTTGATCGTTCACAACGCTGATCTCTTCCTTTTCCTTCATCAGCCGTAACATCGTCTTTACAAAATTATTTCCAAAGGGGCTATATATCCAGGAAGAGCGGATAATGACCGTTTCTTTGCAATTTTGTAAAGCGGCTATTTCACCTTGCTGTTTTGAGTAGCCATAATAATTGATGGGATCAGTGGGATGATCTGTTGGATACGGCGCTTTCCCTTTTCCATCAAAAACATAATCAGTAGAGATCGTAATCAATTTACAATTCACTAAAGAACATGCTTCTGCAATCGCGCCAACCGATTCTGCATTGATCGTATATGCCTGTGCTTTTTCTGATTCAGCTTTATCAACTGCAGTATAAGCAGCACAGTTAATAAAATATTGTGGCTTGTGTTTTTGAATGAATGGGGGGATAGTTTCGGGTTTACTAAGATCGAGTTCTTCTTTGCCTGTGAATACAAAGTCAAAGTCGCCCGAAAATGAAGAGTGCAATTGCTCTAATTCCCGGCCAAGCTGGCCATTTTTTCCCGTAACAATGATCAATGGCCTTGCCATAAATGAATTTTAACTGGTCTTATTTGCTTTTAAACTCTTTAGGCAATTTATAAAGTTCTTCCTTGGGCAATGACTTAAAATATTTGTATGTTTTTTTCAAGCCCTCAGCCCTGTCTACCAAAGGTTGCCAGCCCAGTATTTCCTTTGCTTTGGTGATATCAGGTTGTCTCTGTTTAGGGTCATCAGCCGGCAAAGGTTTATAAATTATTTTCACATTAGATTCGGTCAATTTTAAAACTTCTTCGGCAAAATCTTTCAATGATATTTCATTGGGGTTCCCTATGTTCACAGGCAAATGATAATCACTCAGCAACAAACGATAGATACCATCTATCAGATCATCTACATAACAAAAACTTCTTGTTTGGCTACCATCTCCAAAAACTGTAAGGTCCTCACCCCTCAATGCCTGTCCTATAAATGCAGGTAATGCCCTGCCATCGTTCAAACGCATACGCGGGCCATAGGTATTGAAAATGCGTACGATCCTGGTTTCTATATGATGAAAGCTGTGATAGGCCATGGTAATAGATTCCATGAATCTTTTGGCCTCATCATATACTCCACGCGGGCCAACAGGGTTCACATTCCCCCAGTATTCTTCTGTTTGAGGATGTACCAGTGGATCGCCATATACTTCACTTGTGGAAGCCACTAATATTCGCGCTCCTTTTTCTTTTGCCAATCCCATACAGTTATGTGTGCCTAGCGCTCCTACTTTTAATGTTTGTATGGGGATCTTTAAATAATCGATGGGGCTGGCGGGTGAAGCAAAATGGAGTATAAAATCAAGGTCACCATTAATATGTATGAACTTTGTTACATCATGGTGATAATATTCAAATTGTTCAAGAGGAAAAAGATGTTCTATATTTTTAATGTCGCCGGTGATGAGGTTATCCATTCCTATAACACGATATCCTTCTGCAATAAATTTATCACATAGATGAGAGCCTAAAAATCCTGCGGCGCCAGTGATCAAGACCCTTTTTCTTTTCATAAATAAATGGGTTTATGGCCTGCCGATACTTTCGTAATGATATCCGAGATGCCTGAGTTGTTTTACTTCAAAAAGGTTGCGCCCATCAAAAATAATTTTATTCTTAAGTTTATTACTGATCAGTTCAAAGTCGGGTGTCCGGAATTCGCTCCATTCTGTTGCGATGATCAGTGCATCAGCATTATGTAAAGCATCATATTGGCTTTCAGCATAACTGATCTTATCTCCAATTGTTTTTTTTACATTAGACATAGCTTCAGGGTCATATGCCGAAATAGTAGCCCCGGCAGCAATTAATGCATCAATCAAATACAAAGCGGGTGCTTCTCTTATATCATCTGTATTAGGCTTAAAAGCCAGTCCCCATAATGCAAAATGTTTGTCCTTCAGATTATTCTTGAAATAATCACTTATTTTAGGAAGGAGGTGCAACTTTTGCTTTTGGTTCACCGAATCCACTGCTTTCAAAATCTGAAAGTCATAGCCAATTTCTTCAGATGACATCACTAAAGCCTGCACATCTTTTGGAAAGCAACTTCCGCCATAACCTATGCCAGGGAATAAGAATCTTTTCCCTATTCTTTCATCACTACCAATACCCCGGCGCACCATATCAACATCAGCGCCCATTCTTTCGCAGAGCTGGGCAATTTCATTCATGAATGAAATTTTTGTTGCCAGGAATGAATTAGCTGCATACTTTGTAAGCTCAGCACTTTTTTCATCCATATAAATAACCGGGTTGCCCTGCCTTACAAATGGGGAATATAAATCACCCATTACTTTTCTTGCACGCTCAGAGGATGTTCCGATCACAACCCTGTCCGGCTTCATAAAATCATCCACAGCTACCCCCTCACGTAAAAATTCAGGGTTGCTTACAACGTCAAATTCTTTTTTATAATTTTTAGTGATCGCAAGGCGAACTTTTTCAGCTGTCCCCACAGGTACAGTACTTTTATCAACGATCACAGTATAATCCTTTAATATCTTTCCAAGGCTGTCAGCAACACCCAGCACATAACGCAGGTCAGCATTCCCATCTTCTCCAGGTGGTGTTGGAAGGGCCAAGAAAATAATAGCTGCATCTTCCGTTCCTTCTGCTAAATCAGTTGTGAATCGCAAACGCCCCTCTTTCAGGTTACGCAAAAACAATTTTTCCAGGCCGGGCTCATAAATGGTAATGCCCCCATTAGATAATTTAGCTATTTTATCAGCATCAATATCAATACAAGTGACATGGTTACCCGTTTCTGCAAAACATGTTCCTGTCACCAATCCAACATAACCTGTTCCAACAACTGCAATTCTCATGACTGATTATTTACAATAATTTAATACTTCCGAGCTAATATAATTCAATTGTTCTTCATCCAGTTCGGTATGCATGGGTAATGAGATGACCCTTTCTGTAAGCCACTCAGTAACGGGCAGGTCATACCTCACTTCTCCAAAAGAAGCAAACATTTTTTGTTTGTGGCCGGGAACAGGATAATAGATCATAGAAGGGATCTTCTTCTCAGCAAGATGCACATTCAACCCATCCCTGCTTATATCATTCAATACGATCGTGTATTGATGAAATACATGGTTTGTATATTTCCCGGAAGTTGGTGTCGTAATATGCTTATTGCCTGCAAATGCTTTGTTATAAAAAGCCGCTGCATTTTGTCTTGCAGCAAGATACGCATCAAGGTTTTTTAGCTTGACATTTAGTATGGCCGCCTGTATAGAATCCAGGCGTGAGTTACAGCCCACCAAATCATGATAATATCTTTTACTCTGCCCATGATTGGCTATCATTTTCATTTTAGCCGCCAAAGCATCATCATTCGTGAAGATAGCTCCGCCATCTCCAAAAGCGCCTAAATTTTTACTTGGGTAAAAGGAAGTGCAACCAATATGCCCTATCGTTCCTCCTTTCTTTTTTGTACCATCTTTAAAAGTATAATCACAACCTATGGCTTGTGCATTGTCTTCAATTACCCATAGGCTATATTCTTTGGCGATCTGCATAATTTCTTCCATTGGTGCTGCCTGCCCATAAAGGTGTACAGGCACGATCGCTTTTGTTTTTGGTGTGATAGCTTTACGAACCGCTTCCGGGCTCATACAAAAAGTGTGCTTGTCCACATCCACAAAAACGGGTTTCAGCTTTAATAAAGCTACTACTTCTGTTGTAGCAATATATGTAAAGGAAGGTGTGATCACTTCATCGCCAGGCTGCAGGTCAAGCGCCATCATGGCTATTTGGAGCGCATCCGTTCCATTGGCACAGGGGATGGTATGGCCTGATCCCATATAAGTGTTCAATGCCCCCGTAAACTCACTAACAGCTTTCCCGTTGATATAGGCGGCACTATCAAGGACCTCCTTAATGGCAGCATCCACTTCGTCTTTTATTTTGAGATACTGGGTCTTAGTATCTACCATTTGTATGGGTCTCATCATCGTTTTCAGAATGGCTGCAAAATTACATGAAAAAAGATTAATGGATATCGGGGCAACTTGGGCATTAAGTCTGGCTCCTACAATGATTTTAATGTGTTTATTTGCAGTACTAACACATTTTTGTATTGAAACCTTTCTATCGCCTTTTTATTTTTCTTTACCCCAGGGTTGCCCGGCTTATCAGCTTTAAAAACAGTAAAGCTGCACTATGGCTCGAAGGGAGAAAAGGGTTATTCGAAAAATTAAGCCGCACTTTTACCAGCAATACAGATAAGATTGTCTGGATGCATTGTTCTTCATTGGGTGAATTTGAACAAGGGAGGCCTGTTTTGGAATCTGTCAGGAAAACAAATCCCGGAATAAAAATACTTCTCAGTTTTTTTTCTCCATCAGGGTATGAAGTACGGAAAAATTATACCGGTGCCGATTGGGTTTTTTACCTGCCAATGGATTCACCTGAAAATGCAAAACGATTTTTTGATATTGTCAATCCTTCACTGGTACTTTTTGTAAAATATGAGTTCTGGTATTATTACTTGAAAGAGGCAGAAAAAAGAAATACCCCACTGCTATTGGTATCAGGGGTTTTCAGGAGCAGCCAGCCTTTTTTTAAGTGGTATGGAAATTTCTACAGGGAGATGTTACAGTGCTTCACTCATTTGTTTGTACAAAATGAAGTCTCTATTGCATTATTGAAAAGTATTGGCATTCATCATACATCCATTAGCGGCGATACAAGGTTCGACAGGG
This sequence comes from uncultured Chitinophagaceae bacterium, assembly GCA_903884185.1. GTDB lineage: Bacteria > Bacteroidota > Bacteroidia > Chitinophagales > Chitinophagaceae > CAISDV01. Next base: position 26,690 of record CAISDV010000186.1, read on the forward strand.
TGATAGAGATCGCAGAACGTGCAGAATCTTTTCCTGATATTGAAAAGTTTATTGGCAATAGTAAAGTTGTCGTTGCCGGAAGTACCTGGACCGAAGACGACGAAGAACTTGATCATTTTGCAAATACACAACCACAAACAAAGTTTATTATCGCACCACATAATATTGAAGAAGAAAAATTGCAGGAATGCCTTTCATTGTATAAGCATGCCATTTTATATTCCCAATTAAAACATCCCGGCATTGATCTCTCCTCTGTAAATACATTGATCGTAGATAATATTGGTATGCTGAGCGCTCTTTACCGCTATGCCACCATTTGTTATATCGGCGGCGGATTTGGTAATGATGGCGTACACAATGTACTGGAAGCGGCAGTGTATAGCAAGCCGGTTGTATTTGGGCCTGAATACGATAAGTATACAGAAGCCATCGGGCTGATAGATGCAGATGGGGCATTTAGTATTGAAAGTGCTTTGGAGCTGGAAGAGATACTTGCCGAATTGTTATCTGGCGGAGAAGAATACGAAAAAACAGCAATGAACGCCGGGAGTTTTATCAAACAAAATGCAGGCGCAGTAAAACTGGTGATTCAATATATTCAGGAGAACCGCCTTCTCACCAGTTGATCAAATAATTTAACAGCTTCCCTCTCATCACTCCAACCGATCTTCACTTTTAATTCGCGCTGTATCCAATATTCCGCTTCAGGATAAATACTAAAAGCATTGATGGTCTTGATACTTCTTTCATACATATTTTCATCACCCCGAAAAAGTTCATTGATAAAAAGGTAACGGTCATTCAAGCCGATTGCTTTCCTGAGATCACGAACGGGCGCACCCTGCAATAAATTCGCTACTTCAGTTATTTCTTCTTTCAATTTTTCATTCAGGCTTTCTTCTTCGGCCACCATCACATCATTCAATTCAAATGCCCCTTTTTGTTCCTGGTGAATCAGTGTTGGAACAGAATCGATGGGGTCAAATGACCATTCTTCCTCAGGCTCTTCTTCTTTTTTATTGTTCGTTGTAACAGTAATGGAATCTACAATATATTGAGGAGTAAGAGGCATTACAACAGCAACACGCCCCTTCACAACAGGCTGCGTTCGTCTTTGTTGTAATTCTGTCAGGAGCATCTGGGCGGTGATCAACAATCTGTCCTCACTCGCACCCTGTTCCAACTGCTCCTTCAATTTGTCGATAAGTGTGCCCACTCTTTCCATTGGATGTAATACATTTGGGGGTTGTCAGCAAACGGCTTAAAGTTACTAAGCTTTTACAAACAATTATAAGTTTTAGCAAATGTTTATTGAACCGGGTATCAGGGGCGAAAAAAGAGGATGGATCGAAGTGATCTGCGGAAGCATGTTCAGCGGCAAGACCGAAGAGTTGATAAGAAGGCTGAAAAGAGTAAAGATCGCCAACCTGAAAGTGGAAATATTTAAGCCGGGCATTGATACCCGCTACGATGAAACTAAAGTAGTAAGCCATGATGCCAATGCTATCCAGTCAACCCCTATCGAAAACTCCCAAACCATCCTACTGCTGGCACAGGATGTAGACGTGGTGGGCATTGACGAGGCCCAGTTCTTTGATGCGGAGATAGCCAATGTCTGTGAAACACTTGCTACCAGGGGCATCAGGGTGATCGTTGACGGGCTGGATATGGACTACCAGGGGAAACCTTTCGGGCAGATGCCCAACCTCCTGGCCATAGCTGATTATATTACCAAGCTTCACGCTATCTGCGTTCAATGCGGAAATATTGCCAATATCTCGTACCGGAAAACTGCCCAGGAAGGACAAGTGCTGATAGGCGAAAAGGATGTGTATGAACCCCGATGCCGTGTATGCTATCATGCATCCGAAGCATCCAAAAGCATCTAAAATTTATAGACCAGGTTATTGGAAAGGTTATAATAGAAATTGGCGATCGGGACAACGGGCTTGAAATCATAAATGCTCGCAAATTTCAATCCCAATGAAAAATGTTTGGAAATATTTACATCTAAAGAAATATTTGTAGCAGTACGGGGCTGAAAAAAATCATCAAACTTCGCCTGCCAGAAAAAAGCGATCGCGATAGCAGCATTCTCTGATAATTTTCCTTCCAGCTTTATATAACTATTGCTTTTGAATACGCTTGTTTGCACATCAGGATGAACCGTTGGAATTTTAGAAGAATCCACTCCATCATAATTCCAGGTTTCATTTTCATACATCAGGCCGGTAGCAAATGTCATTTCCCACATCCGAAGATGCCAGAAATTGTAACGAAGGTTCTCCCCTGTTACAAATCTGTGCCGCAAGCCACGCTTACTGTCCCATTGGTATTGTACATAGCTCTCCGGATGCAGCTGTTCCTTATAACTATGCCTCCATCGCAAATGCAGGTAACCTGAATTCAAAAAATCCTGTGGGCCATTATAAGTAAACCTTTCACCACAGGAAAGAATCAATAACTCTTTCATCTTTTGAAGTGATATATCCAAACCATTGGTGGCATCATATAATGTTTGCTGTTGTTTATCTATCTCCAGCCCGGCTGAGATATTCCCCTCCCATTTTGCTTTTTTGATATAAGCTGTGGTATCTATTTTGTCGATACTGAGGATCTGTGCTGACAACGTAATCGACATCATCATTAGAACAAATAAAGAAATAATTTTTGTACTCAGGCTCATGGGATTGTGCTGAAAATTAAAATTAACAGAAATGAGTGTAGGCTGTTTATTTTTGCAGCACATGCAACGCCCATCTTATCAACATATTTTCAGGCTGGTAAAAAAGGATATACTGCTCGAAACAAGGCAGCAGTACACTTTTTATGGGATATTGCTATACGTTGCTTCCACCATTTTTGTTGTGTATTTCTCTATGGGGCAACCCGAAGACCGGGTATGGAATGGGTTATTCTGGGTGATACAGCTGTTTGTGTGTGTGAATGCAGTGGCGAAAAGTTTCCTTGCAGAAAGCAGGGGCAGGATGCTTTATTTCTATTCTATTGCAGGTGCAAGGGATTTTATTCTCTCAAAATTATTATTCAACCTGCTGCTAATGCTCTGTATGAGTTTACTGAGCCTTGGCGTTTTTATACTATTGCTAGGTAACCCATTAGAGAATATTTTACCATTTGTGGGTATTGTTTTTTTGGGAGGGATAAGCCTGAGCCTGGTATTTACTTTTCTTGCAGCTATTGCAGCCAAAGCACAACAGCAGGCTGCTCTCATGGCCATTATGGGTTTCCCACTTATTATACCACAACTGTTATTGCTGATGAAAATTTCTACCATTGCTTTTTCACAGGTGATACAAACCGGCCTGTCACAGATGGTATTATTACTGGTTGGATTGGATATACTGGTAGTTGCACTCGCAGTGATCCTGTTTCCTTTTTTATGGAAGGATTAAGAAGCTAAAATTTCAGATGTCTTACTGTTGCTCCGTTATTGATCAATTGTTTTAATGAATCAATCCCGATCTTCAGATGCCTTTCCACAAATTCTGATGTAACTTTTTTATCACTCGCTTCGGTTTTAACACCATCCGGTACCATGGGTGAATCACTCACCAGTAACAATGCACCTGTAGGAATATGGTTATAAAAACCAACCATGAAAATAGTAGCTGTTTCCATATCAATGGCATAAGCCCTAACCCTCTGAAGATGTTTTTTAAAATCATCATCATGTTCCCATACGCGGCGGTTGGTGGTATATACTGTGCCCGTCCAGTAATCCACTTTATAATCCCTGATGGTGGTGGAAATGGCTTTCTGCAAAGCAAATGCAGGCATGGCAGGCACTTCGGGTGGGAAATAGTCATTGGAAGTACCTTCTCCCCTGATAGCTGCGATAGGAAGGATCAGGTCACCCAGTTTGTTTCTTTTTTTCAATCCTCCACATTTACCTAAAAACAATACCGCTTTGGGTTCTATTGCCGAAAGCAGGTCCATCATAGTGGCTGCCCCGGGGCTGCCCATCCCAAAGTTAATAATGCTGATCCCATTAGCTGTAGCACACTGAAAAGGCCTGTCCTTGCCCACTACCGGCACTTTATTCCATTTGGCAAACATGTCTACATAATTGCTGAAATTGGTAAGCAGCACATATTTTCCGAAGTTTTCCAGTTTTTCGCCCGTGTAACGCGGGAGCCAGTTATTGACGATCTCTTGTCTTGTTTTCATACGCTGAGCCCAATGGGATTTTTAATGAATCAGTAAAAATAAACATTTTACTTTTATCGGGTGATCAAGATCGAATACCCGCAATACCAGTTCCGTTTCAAAGAAGAAGAGGGCAAGGAATTTATTTTTGACGAGCAACGGAAACAATGGCTCCGTCTCACCCCTGAAGAATGGGTGCGACAGAATTTTTTACAATACCTGATTCATTCCAGGAATTATCCAGCCTCTTTAATTGCCATAGAAAAAGAGATCGGGCTGGGTGAACTTAGAAAAAGATGCGATATCGTTGTATACAAAAACGATAAGCCCTGGATGATCATTGAATGTAAAGAAATGGGGGTGGAATTGACCGCTACAGTTACAGAACAGGTATTAAGATATAATCAATCGCTGGATGCGAGCTATCTCCTCATCACCAATGGCAGTTATACTTTTGGGATTGACACTGTTACTCATGAGGAACTTGCAGTGATTCCTGAATATGTTTAGTTGGATTTATATTCGCCTTGCACTTTGCCATTTACCGTCATATAATTTCTCCCTTTAATAAGTATGGATTTTCCTTCTTTTAAAGGAGAGAGGTCCACGATATCATCGTTCATAAAATGTAAGCTACCACCTGTTTCAAGCGCTATCGTAATATAGTCAGTAACAATACCGGTAAGGTTGCCGCATAAAATGACCTTCACGGGTTTCTTTATCTGTTTCACCAGTTCAATATCACGCGCAGGAGCCCAGTTATCTGCTACCAGTACAACATCTTCACAAGACGGGCACATGCCTATTGCCTTGATCAATGCTTCACAAACATTTTCGGGTGTATCTCCGCCAGAGCCTTTGTTCATGGTATTTTCCATCAATTCACTCACTTGCATTACCGACTTGAATGGTTGCCCATAAACACCGCCGGTGTTACCCAGTTGCTTTTTTTCGGTAGGCATATCATCTCCATCGTTAAAACATACCACATAACTGATATTTCTTTTCAGTTCGCTTTTACCCAGCCAATACAGGAATTGCCCGGTGTATGCCGACATACTCGCTGTTACATCAGTAACCACCAGTGCCTGTTTCAATTTGGTTCTTGTCAATACTTTCATTACAGTAGAATCGGGCAGCCTCACTTCCATCGTTGGCTTTGCTATATCCTTCTGATGCGTATCAAATTTGATAGCAGGGCCAAGTACGAGGTAAATAGAATCTTTCTTTCCATAACGCCTTCTTTCCACTTCATTTAATAAGCGTTTGTTATTGGCCGATATAGGTGTGAGTGCCAGAATAAAATCACCGGGTTCTAATTTTGCTTCTCTATTATCTATGATTGATTTTATTGGCCTGTCGTTATAAAAACGTGTTTGCTCACCATCACCTCCATATATCATATCCCAGTAATGCAGCTTGGGTACGGCTTTTGCAGGAACTACCACAACAGGCTGGGGCAATAATGCAACCAATTCTTTTAAATAAACGATCTCTTTTTCAGTCCCTTCTTTTGTAGGTGCAGCACGGTAATTGATCATAAAACCATGTAACAGGTTTTGGGAAGATTCTTTGTCTTTGCCGTCTGTTTGCCTGAATACCTGCCAGCGTACGCCGTTTTGCTGAATAAGAAATGGCAATAACTGAATAAGGTTCTGCAGTCTTTTTTTATTGAGTGGTTTCAGGGTTTGATTGGCAGGAAAATCAGAGAACAATAAGTCAACAGAAAGTATATCTGCATGAAGCAATTTATAAAAACCGGTCGTGTCTGCGATCTCGGACTTAGCATAATCCATCTTCACAAATAGGTTTTCGTTGCTTATCACAGATGATTGATAACTGGGCAACGATATGATCCTGTTATCAAGAATGGAATCCACAAAATGGTCCTGTGCATAGATACACACCGGAATAAAAAAAATAAACAGGGTCAATGTCTTTCTCATACAGCTTCAGTGGGTCATATTCGGTTTTCAAGATAGAACCACATTCCCACAAAAAAAATAAAGCCGGTGCTTTTAACACCGGCTTTACAATCAATATCAGTTATTGCCTATGGGAAGATACCCAGCTCAGCATACGAAGTTCCTACTTTATTGATGGCACATACATAAGCCGCAGTGCGCATATCAGGTATGGAAGGATTATTTTTCCATATCTCCATGATCTCGCGTGTGGCAGTGATCATTGTTTCTTCGAGCCCGCTATGTACCAGGTCAACTTCATCAGCGCCATGCATGATAAAATTGCGTTCGTTCTCACTTACTTTTTTATTGGTGAGTGATTCTATTTGCCCAAGGATATGTGAGTTCATGTTTTCCGTAAATCTTTTTTCCATCCTGCCATAACGCACATGGCTCAGGTTCTTTAGCCATTCGAAATAAGAAACAGTAACACCACCGGCATTGAGATACATATCCGGAACTACCAATATTCCTTTGGCTGAAAAGACATCATCTGCTTCAGGTGATAGCGGACCGTTGGCTGCTTCGCCAATGATCTTTGCTTTTACCCTTGGTGCATTTTCTCCATTGATCACATTTTCCAGTGCAGCAGGAATTAAAATATCACATTCCAGTTCCAATGCATCTGTATTCTTTGCGAGATTTTTTGCACCCGGAAAATTCAAAATACTTCCTGTTGCTTTTCTATGCTGGAACAATTCTTCTTCATTAATACCATCAGCTTTATAAATAGCTCCTTCATATTCTGCAATGGAAACCACAATAGCGCCATGCTCCCTGAAAAATTTTGCTGAATGATATCCTACATTACCCAACCCTTGTACTACTACAGTCTTTCCCTCCACACCTGTGGTCAATCCCAGTTTCTGCATTACATCCACCATATTACATACTTCACGGATGCCGAAGAATACACCAAGTCCTGTAGCTTCTTTACGTCCGCGTACACCACCTTGTGTAATGGGCTTACCCGTTACACAACCTGCTGCATCTATTTCGCCGGGCATGAGTGAAGCATATGTATCAACGATCCATGCCATTTCTCTTTCACCGGTTCCATAATCCGGTGCTGGAACATCTATACCGGGACCAATGAAATTTTTCTTTACCAATTCACTTGTATAACGGCGCGTGATCTTTTCCAGTTCATACACGCTGTGTTTGCGCGGGTTGATCTTGATTCCACCTTTACCACCACCAAAAGGCACATTTACGATTGCGCATTTGTATGTCATCAAACTGGCCAATGCCATTACTTCATCCTGGTTCACTTCATCACTGAAACGAATACCGCCTTTACATGGGCTCTTGTGCTGGCTATGCTGCACACGGTAAGCCTCTATCACTTCAATACGCCCATCATCCATTTTCACCGGGAAATGCATGCTGTATACACTGTTGCAGGCTTTGATCTGCTCGAGCAAACCTTTATCCCATTTCGTATATTTTGCTGCTTTATCAAAACTTTTTCCAACACTTTGAAAAAAGCTATACTGTGGATTTGACATGATCAATCGTTTTATGTTAAGTTATTATGGCTTTGTTTGACGAACTATTGTTTTTCCAGCTTGCTAATTTTCCTGTCAAGTCTAAGCAGGTAAAGGAACAACCCTGCAACGATCACTACTACTACTACCATTACCACATATATTTTCCCATTGCTTTTCATGATATCGGTGTTTGCACTGGCTGCTGTGTCCTGAGCATTTGCCGCAAAGCTCATTACTGCCATGATCATTACTGCGACGATGTGTTTTAACTTATTCATGAGCATTTCTTTTTTCCTTGATAATTAGCAAGCGTATTTTAATTGTGCTGATCCAAACACCGAGCAGTGTCCATCCTATCACCGCAGGATAAAAAACACTTCTCATGTGCGCATCCATATCTCTTCCATCAATTCCGGGGTTTCCTTCACTGCCTTGTCCGCCGGGATGCAGTGACTGCGTCAACCTTGGCAATATCCATAAAGTAGGGAACAGCATAAAAAATGCAAAGACATTATATACCGCACTCACCCTTGCTCTTTTTTCATCATCATTCAAACTTCCTCTTAAAACAAAATAAGCGAGATAGATCAGTAATGCAATAGCTGCTCCATTTTGTTTAGGATCGCCGCTCCAGAAACTGCCCCATTGAAAATGTGCCCAAATAGATCCGGTAGTAATACCTAATATTCCAAACAAAGTTCCTGTTGCTGCATAAGCGGAGGCGTAATGGTCATAAACAGGATTGGGCTTGCGCAGGTATTTGACTGCATATACCAGTGAGACGAATAACAATATCATCATCCCAAACCACATCGGCACATGAAAGAAAAAATTACGGATGGATTCCTGCATCCTGTCATCTAATTTGGGAACCTGCACTAAGAAGCCATAAGTGCATGTGTACATCAGTAAAACAAAGCTTAATATCTTCCACCAGGATTTCCGGATCATGATCAATTTTTTACAGGGCCGTGAAGGGCAAGCAAAACGGCGAGCAATCTGTGGCGCAAAATTAGGGGAAGCCCTGCAACAAAAACGCGATATGTGTAAATTTTACCTTGTGCTAAGGAAACATCCAGCATTTTAAAAAACCTGCATCATTTGGGGAATCATTTCAAACTATTTTCAATAATTAGTGTTAATTAGCAGCATGCAGCCGTCTTTACTAAAGATCAAAAATTTATCGGTTGATTTTGTCTCCTCAGGCAAATCCACCAGGGCATTGCAACAGGTCAATATTACTGTGAATCGTGGTGAGATTGTTGCCATTGTTGGAGAAAGCGGTTCGGGTAAATCAGTCACTGCGTTGTCTGTTCTTCAATTGCTCCCTTCACCACCCGCTGTTTACGCAGAAGGTGAAATATTGCTGACCCCTGAAAAAGATACTATTGATGTATTAAAGTCTTCTGAAGAGGTTTTACGTTCGATTCGTGGTAACCGGGTGGCCATGATCTTCCAGGAACCGATGAGTTCACTAAACCCGGTATTGACCTGTGGCTCGCAGGTGATGGAAGCCATTTTACTCCACAACAATATTTCAAATGATGATGCGAAGCAAAGAACGATCGAATTATTTGAGAAAGTACAATTGCCTGATCCTGCTGGTATTTTCTATCGTTATCCCCATCAATTAAGCGGCGGACAAAAACAAAGAGTGATGATAGCCATGGCGATGAGTTGTGAGCCTTCACTACTAATTTGCGATGAACCCACCACCGCACTTGATGTTACCGTGCAGAAAAATATTTTAGAATTGATAAGAGAGTTGCAGCGGCAAAATAATATGGGGGTGATCTTTATTACGCATGATCTTGGCGTGGTGGCAGAAATAGCTGATAGAGTGATCGTGATGTACAAAGGAAGGATCGTGGAAGAAAATTCAACTGTAAATATTTTAAACTCTCCGCAACATCCATACACAAAAGCACTTCTTGCCTGCAGGCCTGCACTTCACCCAAAAGAAGAACGGTTACCCGTGGTGAGTGATTTTATGGAAATTGACAGCAATGGAAATATCATTGAAAAGATAGCTGCGGATATTCCTAAAAAAATAGAAGTAAAGCCCACACTAGTTTCCAATTATACACCGGGAGTTTTATTAAAAATAGAAGGTCTCAAAGTTTATTATCCTTCCAAAAAAAGTTTCCTTGGAAGAGTAAAAACATACACAAAAGCAGTGGATGATGTGAGTTTTGAAGTGTACAAAGGAGAGATATTAGGATTAGTAGGCGAAAGTGGTTGCGGCAAAACAACTTTAGGCAGGGCTATTTTACGATTGATCGATACAACAGGTGGCCAAATTCATTTTAACGGTAGAGAACTCACAACCATTTCTGAAAAAGAATTAAGGGAGTTACGAAAGCAAATGCAGATCATTTTCCAGGACCCCTACTCTTCTCTGAATCCTAGAATGACCATTGGCGATGCTATCGCTGAGCCATTGCAAGTACACGGACTTGTAAATTCTTCCAAAGAAAGAAAGGAAAAAGTAAACAGGTTATTGGAGAAAGTGGGATTGGGTGCTGAACACTACTCACGTTACCCGCATGAATTCAGCGGCGGACAAAGGCAACGGATAGTAATAGCGAGGGCGCTTGCATTGGAGCCTTCATTTTTGGTTTGTGATGAAAGCGTGAGCGCATTGGATGTGAGTGTACAGGCGCAGGTACTGAATTTATTGCACGACCTGAGAAAAGAATTCAACTTCACCGCTATTTTTATTTCGCATGACCTTTCTGTAGTACGTTATATCAGCGACAGGATACTGGTGATGAATAAAGGAAAAATCGTAGAATCGGGGAATGCGGAAGAAATTTATTTGAATCCGAAGAGTGAGTATACGAAGAAGTTGATTGAGTCCATTCCAGGAAGAGTGGTTATTGAATAGTGTGCCCTTAACTTACGCAATTACTTTTTTTTGGGTACTTTTTTTATGCATTGCCAGCTTAGCAGGAATCTTCTTATCAGAATGCTTTGCCTTATAAGTGCGAATATATTCACTAATTGCTGCTTCTTCTTTCTTTGTCAAGGGTCTACTTTTGATTACAAAGTCAACTCCTTCTGGTTCTTTAATGTGTCCCATTTTATTTAGCTTTTAAAATATTTGTCAATTAGATATTGCGAAGCGTTTGTACTCATTATCATCAGATGATTCCCAAAATGATATGCTCCCAAGGTCTTTTCGTAATGGGAAATTAGTTTTGTTTTAGCTGTGAAAGAAATAAAACCGTTAAAGCCATTCTCAAATGAAATTTTAGCGGCAAATGCTACTAAATTTCCGGGCACTCCTTCATAAAGTTTATTCCGCCCAAGATTAAAGGGTGCGCTTTCTATCAAATTCATATAAATATGATCTGCCTTCACAGTTAAACTTAAAAGCCCCTGAATAATCTCAGGGTTGTTAACGATTGTCAGTTTGTAGACTTCCCTTGCTTTATTATTAAACTCTTCTTTCCAGTTAAAATTCCATCCGTTTATCTTGGTCACCTGCTTAATGTCAGATTTTGTCAAAAGGCTGACTTCTGTTGTAAAACTATCCCCCGAAATTGTGTTTTGTATGGAGTTTGTCAGCTTATCAACTACAAAATCAAGATATATTTTTCCTCCCTTTCTCACTCTTTAAAGATACAAAAAAAGAGTGATTTTCCATATAATTTGATTAAAAAAATCTACCATTCTGCCCTTGCAGTAGGGCTAATATCCAGCTTCGCAAACTGCCCTGCGAGATATTTATGATAAGCCGTAATGGCTATCATAGCTGCATTATCCGTACAATATTCAAATGCGGGAATAAAAGTTTTCCATCCATTCAATTCACCCATTTGTTTTAATCCATTTCTCAAACCGCTGTTGGCACTTACACCACCGGCAATACAAACTTCTTTCACTCCAGTTTGCTCTACTGCTTTCTTTAATTTCTTGAGGAGGATATTGACGATCGTATATTGAATGGAAGCGCAGAGATCATTCAAATTTTCTTCTATAAAACCGGGTTGTTGTTTTTGTAGAAAATACAATACAGATGTTTTTAATCCGCTAAAGGAAAAATCAAGCCCTGCTATTTGTGGTTCTGTGAATTTGAATTTATGCGCATCGCCCTTTTTTGCATACTGATCGATCAATGGCCCGCCGGGATAAGGCAAGCCTAATAATTTTGCGGTCTTATCAAATGCTTCCCCCGCAGCATCATCAATTGTTTGGCCTATCACTTCCAGATCAAGCGCCGATCTGGCCAATACTATTTGTGTATGCCCGCCGCTGACTGTCAAACACAAAAAAGGAAAAGGAGGTTTATCATCAGCAATTAAATTTGCGAGTACATGTGCCTGCATATGATGCACTGCTATCAAAGGTTTATCCAATGCCAGCGATAATGATTTTGCAAATTGTGCACCTACCAATAAACTACCAATCAACCCCGGAGCTTGTGTAAATGCGATCGCATCAATATCCCCCATCCCGTATCCCGTATCTCGCATCTCGCATCCCGCATCCCTCAAAGCCAAATCAACAACTGGAACAATATGCTGCATATGTGCCCTGCTGGCAAGTTCGGGAACAACACCTCCATATTTCTGGTGTATGGCTTGATTGGCGATATAGTTAGATAATATTTTACCATCAACACAAACCGAAGCAGAGGTTTCGTCGCAGGATGATTCTATCGCTAATATTGTTACCGGCTTCATTTTATCCGCGCTGATTAATTTTTGGTAAAAGTAATCCGCCTAGGCGGACAACTGGGCTTATTTGGTACGTATTGCAACAACAGGATCCATCCTCGCAGCAATAAATGCAGGTATGATGCCCGCCAGAATTCCAAGAACGATACAGATGCCTAATGCGATACCAATAATATTGGCTGATACAAAAATTGGGAACGGTAATAATGCACTTAATGCCAGTGTCAACAACCAAACACAAAGGAGGCCGATAAGTCCTCCAATGACACATAGAAAAGCGCTCTCTAATAAAAACTCTGTAAGTATTGTTTTCTTTTTAGCACCGATGGCTTTTTTTAATCCTATTTGGCTCGTTCTTTCGCGAACAGTCACGAACATAATATTCGCCACACCAAAACCACCCACCAAAAGACTTAACCCTGCAATAAATATACCTGCAATATTCAGTACAGAGGATATTCCATCAACAAATGAAGTGCCTAATTCATTAATATCGTTCAATGCAAAATTATCCTCTTCCTGAGGCGACAGCCTTCGCAACTGACGCATATCCCCTCTTAATTCATCTACCATTGCCTGTTTGGGAACATTTGGTTTCGCCTGGACCATGATCAGGTTTTGTCCGACCTTGTTAGGATCAACCATAGAGGCAAAAAAGCGATAAGAGATTAGAACTGTATTATCAAACTGGAAGCCCCCAGGTAGTAAGCTAGTTCCCTGCTTTTCAATTAATCCAACAATTACTACTTTCCTGCCATAAATCGTCACTTCTTTCCCTACCGCCCTCTCAGCTTCCCCAAAAAGGTTTTCTGCATTGGTGTATCCAATAACACAACTCGCTGTACCTCTCAAAAAGTCCGCATCACTGATATAGCGCCCCTCCACAATTTTAATATCCTGTATCTTATAAAAATCTTCCGAAATACCATACAGGCTTACCCCTTGTAACACATTATCCTTGTAAGAGACTGTAGTACCGATGGGGACAAAATAAGCGATGTTTTCTGCCTGCTTCATATTTGCCTTCAGGAACAGCACATCCTTATATTTATTCATAGGGCGCTTATTATATTTCCAAAAGGGATAATCAGGCCCTCCATTACCATATTCAAATTTGTCTACCCAGATACTGTTGGCTCCAAGGGATTTAATATCTCCATTGATCTTAGCCTTAAGGCTGTCAACAGTTGCCAAAATGCTTATGATGCAAAAAATACCGATGGTGATCCCAAACAACGACAGGAAAGTACGCAGTTTATTGCCCTTTAATTCCTGCAGGGCCATCTTGAAACTGTTCCACAATATGTTGAACA
>CAISDV010000187.1 GCA_903884185.1 uncultured Chitinophagaceae bacterium
TCTGCTTTCCTTCTTTGATCTTTTCGATATAGGGCTTTAGCTGTTCATAATCGCGGAGAGGGATGGCCTGGACAAATGCTTCGTGGCCTGAAACGGATGCAAGATGATGGTCTTTTCCAAATTCTGTTCCTTTGCCTGCCTTGATTAGGTATGCAAGAGTATCATCCTGGTCTTTTATTGCCGTATCCATGCCCTTCCTGATCTTATTATATATGTATCCGGCAAATGGGCGTGTAAGGAGAGATTTCAGGTTCATACCGGAAGAAGGATCGTTAAATAAGGGGCAAAAATAGGCTTGAGTGGGTACTATATGCCCAATCAGGCGGTTAATTTTGTGGAAAACCGGGTTTACAGGCTAATTATTTGAGAATTCTTTGCAAATTTTCACGCCCAAACCTTACCTTTGCCTCCCGAAAAATCGGGACTAATTTGGATAATTATGTTAGCAGTAGTAAAAATTTCAGGCCAGCAGTTTAAGGTACAAGCAGGGGATAATTTGTATGTTCCCCGTATCGAAGGTAAGACTGGCGACAAAGTTGAGTTCAACGAAGTATTGCTTGTTGATAACAGTGGTACCATCTCTATTGGCAGTGCTGTAAAGGCAATTGTTAAAGCCGAGATCGTAAATGAACTGGTACAAGGCGACAAAGTGATCGCATTTAAGATGAAAAGAAGGAAAGGTTTCCGTAAAAAACATGGTCACCGTACCCATTATACACAAATAAAAATTGAAAGCATTGCTTAATTGAATGTGGAAGATTTAAAACAAACATTCATTTCAGTTTTATAAAATAACATGTTATGGCACACAAAAAAGGCGAAGGCAGCGTAAAGAACGGACGTGACTCAAACAGCAAACGTTTAGGTGTAAAAATATATGGCGGCCAGCCTGCTATTTCCGGAAATATTATTATTCGTCAACGCGGAACAGTTTATCATCCCGGTAAAAATGTAGGTGTTGGAAAAGACTTTACACTGTTTGCATTGACCGATGGAGTGGTTGAATTCAAGAAAGGAAGAAACGATAAAACTACCGTTTCCGTATCCCCTGTAGAGGCCGTTGCTTAAAAAAAAATTTTGCAGTTTCGAATTTGTTTTTAATTTTAGGGTATTAACTAACCATTAAATTTTAAAAACATGGCAAAAGCTGCAAAGAAGGCTGCTAAGAAAGCTGCTCCTCAAAAAGCTGCAAAAAAGGCTGCTAAGAAAGCTGCTCCTAAAAAAGCTGCTAAGAAAGCCGCTAAGAAAAAGAAGTAGTCTTCTTTTAATCGAGCGAATAAATTTAAAAGTCCCGGATAATCTCCGGGACTTTTTTTTGGGCTCATTTTACTCCATTCTCTCTTCATTCATTACATTTGAATCATGGATAATTATACCATCGCCGATAATTTTTCACTCCTGGGAAAACTGCTGGACATCCATGGTGACAATGGTTTCAAGGCAAAGTCGTATGCTTCTGCTGCCTTCACCATTGAAAAACTCCCCGTACAATTATCTGAATTGAAGCCTGCTGATATTTTTGTGATCAAAGGGATCGGCAATACCATCGGCACCAAAATAATTGAGCAACTGGAGACAGGAAAAATGGAGGCGCTAGATGAAATATTATCAAAGACACCTCCGGGAATTATTGAGATGTTAAGCATCAAAGGTATAGGCCCAAAGAAAATTTCAACGATCTGGAAGGAGCTTGAAATTGAAACTTTGGGTGAATTGCTCTATGCCTGCAGTGAGAACCGTTTGACCCTTTATAAGGGCTTTGGGGAGAAAACACAGCAAAATATCAAGGAATCCATAGAATTTTATATGGGTAATTTGGGCAGTTATCTCTACCAGCAAATTGAACCTTTTGCTGCAGATATCACTGAAAAAATGAAAGGTGAATGGAAAGAAAATGTTTTTCTACTGACAGGTGAATTCAGGAGGCAAATGGAAGTGATAGAAAAACTGGAATGGGTAACCACTTGTTCGCCTTCCTCATTAGAAACATTTTTTACTTCCAATGGATTTGAAATAAAAACAGACGAAATCGGCTATATTTCTTTTAAAGGAAAAGAAAAAAATATCACACTCGGATTTTATTGCTGTGATGAAAAAAATGTATCCAACAAGTTATTTGCTACCAGTTGCAGTGAAGAATTCCTGTTAGCATGGAAGAAAAAAACAAAATGGGATGAAACAAAGCCGTTTTCATCTGAAGAAGATATTTTTTCTGCCGGTAATTGCTCTTTTATCCCTGCTTATGAGAGGGAAAAAGCCGAAGTGATCAGCAGGCCCCCCTCCTCTCAGCCAATTCAACCCGGGGATATAGCCGGGATCATCCATAGCCACAGTAAATGGAGCGATGGAGTGAACAGTATTGACGAGATGGCCAAAGCCGCCATTGAACAAGGGCTTCAATATTTGGTGATCAGCGACCACTCGAAGACGGCATTTTATGCCAATGGTCTGAATGAAGAGCGTTTGAAGGCGCAACATGCCCAAATAGATGAGTTAAACGCCAAATTGGCCCCATTCAGAATTTTCAAGAGTATTGAAAGTGATATTTTGAACGATGGAAGCCTTGATTATAGCAATGATGTACTGGCCGGATTTGATATTGTGATCGCATCTATTCACTCCAACCTGAAAATGCCGGAAGAGAAAGCGATGATGCGGCTGATGAATGCCATTTCCAATCCATATACATCTATACTGGGGCATATGACGGGAAGGTTGCTATTGAGCAGGGCAGGGTATCCGGTTGACCATGAAAAAATCATAAATGCCTGCGCTGCACATAATGTAGTGATTGAACTGAATGCACATCCCCGCCGCCTGGATATTGACTGGCGATGGATCAGCAAGGCCATAGAAAAAAACGTATTGATCTCCATTGACCCTGATGCACATAGTATTGATGGCTACGCCGATTGCCGTTATGGTGTTCTTGTTGCGCAAAAAGCTGGGTTGACAAAAGAGAAGAATCTGAGCAGTTTTTCTTTACAGCAGTTTGAAGCTTTTGTGGCTACACAAAAATCAAAAAGAAAATAAAATAGTTACTGTGCTAAAGGAAGATCTACAAAAAAAGTAGTTCCCTTCCCCTCATCGGTCTCAAACCAGATATGGCCATGTGCCTGTTCTAAGATCCCTTTGCATATTGCAAGGCCGAGGCCTGTTCCAGAAGACTTTGTAGTGAAATTGGGTATGAATATCTTATCCCGTATTCCCAGGGGAATACCATTGCCATTATCCTTTATTGAGACTTGTATATGATCGTTCACTACCTGTTGCCTGATATCAATAAAAATGACATCACCCTCTTCACCGGTCGTTTCCACGGCATTTTTTAAAAGATTAGTGAACAGGCGGCTTATCTGTAATTTATCTGCCATCACTTCATAATTACCTTCCTGTTTATCCCACCTGATCTTTACTTTGGGGTTTGTGCCGTGCAGCTGCACAAGCGAAGTCATCACTTCAGTAATATTAAATTTTTCGGGTTTTACATTCCCGATATTGGCAAATTGGGAAAAATCTCCTGCGATCCTGCTAAGCTGGTCTATCTGCTCTATTAATGTTTTTGCAACCTGTTGTGAGAGCTCTTTCACATTTGCTGCGTTGCTGTCATTTGCCTTTTGCAGAAACTGGATGCTTAGCTTCATGGGTGTGAGTGGATTCTTGATCTCGTGTGCTACATGCCGCGCCATCTCCCGCCAGGCGTCTTCCCTTTCACTTTGTGCAAGTGCTTTTGCACTGTCTTCAAGTTTTCTGACCATCTTATTGTATTCATTCACCAATATGCCTATTTCATCATTGCCTTTCCAGGTGATCTCTTCATTCACTTTACCAAGGCCCACTTTCCGCATTTTGTCACTGATAAGCCCAAAGGATGAAGTGATCTTATTGGTGACGAGAAAAGCTATTGCACCTGACAACAAGAAAACAAATGCATTCAGGTTGATCAGTGTTGCCAGGAAGCCTGATATCTCCTGGCTGAGCTCGGCTTCCGAATTCAGGCGAGGTATATTCAGGTATGCAGTAGTATTCCCTTTTTCATCGGTGATAGGAACATAAATGCTTAGGTAAGAAAGGCTGCCTATATTTTCTTTTTGTTCAAAAGGGACAGACCTGTTACGCCGCATTTCATAATAGGCAACAGGTTCCATCTTGTCGCTCAATAAATGCCTGTTATAAATATATGGCTGGGTGGATACTTTCAGGTTGCCATATTTATCAAAAAAATTCACATCAAGGTTGTGTATCTCCGATATCTCGGCGATCTTTCTCTCTAAGGAGCCCAGCTTACCTAAACTATCGGCAGGGGCACCTTTAAAGATAAGAGCAGAACTCACATCACTTTCAATTTCATTTGCCATTACCTGGATGGACTTCGACAAGCGCTCCCTGCTGCTTTCATTGAAACGGTTGATAAAAAAGTAAACTGTGGCCGAACCTATGATCATAAAAGAGAAAACACTGATAAAGATGATCGTTGTATTAATTTGAGAGCGGATGTTGAAACGGAATAATTTCCTGATACCCGACAGCCTGAATCTTGATATTAAAAAAAAGTTGGCAAGATAAAAGAACAGGATCACCAGTAATAACGAGCAAAACAGGTAGGCAAAGAGAGTAACGGATTCCAGTAACCAGGTATCGCGTTTTACCACCAATACCTGTCGTCCATTTCCGGCGTTATACCATAATTCAGTAAAGGCACCGGCCTTCCTGGTCTCGAATTGCAATACCGGTAACTCTTTATCACTAAGCCGGGGTGGAAAACTATAATCATTAAAGTGATATACCAGGGTGCCATTGGTATATACACCGTAGATGTAGCCTGCATTTACATCAGATCCCTGGTCGTGCACCTGTTTAAAGAGTTCAGGAAACAATGTTTCACTCTTATACCGCTTCGATTTAACGATCACATATAAATAGCTATGCCGCCCAAAAGTATCTACTATGATCTTTTCATACAAATAGCTCGATTTTTCAATTGTATTCTGGTAGCTATATAAACCCGGGGTGGTAGTGGGTTTCCCCTGGCTAAGAACAATGGTCTTTATGGCAGTGTAACTGGTAGAATCATCATTGAACAATGGGTGATAGAGGCTATCAAATGTATATACCCGCGTATCATACTGGTTAAAAAATCCGGAAAAGCTTTCCAGCATCAGGCTATCCTTGATACGCTTATTAGAATGTTCAGAATAAAAACGATAAAAGTTTTCGTTAAGGAACTTATCATTAAAATTTGTGATACCTATATTCAACAGCCTTTCTTCCGAAGGATCTGTTTGCGCTGCAAGCCTTTCTGCAACTTTTTTTCTTTGGTCAGTTTTCACAAGTTCATTCTCATACATGACCAGTTCACTTACAGACAATGCAAAAAACATCACCCAGAAAATGAGAAATGATGACTTGAGAATAGGAAGGAAGATATCTTTCTCGCGCATCTTTACTATACCCATATACAGCAGCAGCCATAGCAGTATCATGACATTGGAAACAGTAGCCGGGCTTTCTATTTGAAAACTGAGAAATACGAGGCCAGCCAGGGCTAACGTTGTAAGCTGCACATATATGTTCAACTTATTTTTAAAAACAGGCCTTAATAAAACATGTGAAAGGCTAAAGAAGGATAAGGCAAGCAGCGCCAGTACAATGAAGCTGATCAAGCTAAAAGTATCAA
>CAISDV010000188.1 GCA_903884185.1 uncultured Chitinophagaceae bacterium
CAATGGTTCAGGGATATTTATAAAGATGAACCGAAAGTGGAAAGTATTATGTATGATGGATTAACCGTTAATTACTGCAAACTTATCAATGCAAATTTTATTTTAAGAGGGATACGATTTGTAAGCGATTTTGAATATGAAAAAACGATCGCTGATGCCAACAGGACATTAGACAGAAATATTGAAACGATCTTTCTTACAGGCGAACCAAAATATACTTCTGTGGCTTCTACCATTGTGCGCGACATTATAAAAAATGGGGGAGATGCTTCGCCGTTCTTACCAGAAGCCGTTATCAGGACATTAAAAAGTGTGTAATGGTTGAAATGCTCTGGTGACTGTCTTTCTCATTTTGATCCGCCTTATCGAATTCATGAGTGGTCATAACCGGCAATCCGCCTAGGCGGATAACCAATAGGAATCATTTCCTTCTTTTAGCGATCACTTCAACGATATTTGGATAGCTGTTGTCAAGCAGTTCCGCTAATTCATTTTCTTTTACCCAACGAATATCTGTGATGTCTTCTTCTTCCTGCGGAACGAGGCGCTGATCGCCGGAAACTTTCATAGAATACCAATAAGTTTCTTTTTTTACTTCTTTTTGAAGATGCCTGTCGAAGTAGTCGTGATGTGTAATGGTAATCAGCGTTCCGAGATCAGTATTACGAAGGCCGGTTTCTTCTTCAACTTCCCTTATTGCACAGGCCTCAATACTTTCACCTTCATCCAATTTCCCTTTGGGCAGGTCCCATTTACCGCGGCGGTATATCATCAGCAATTCGCCTTTTTCATTTTCTACCAGTCCGCCCGCAGCAATGATCTTTGTTTCCATATCCTGTGAATAAGATTATGCAATCTACATCCTGAAATGTATCAGTCAAACTTTACCTTCGTTATATGACCAACAAACAGGCCGTTGCAGGGAAGTTATTACAGGTTGAAGCAGTGAAACTTAGTCCTGCCAAGCCTTTCACCTGGGCCAGCGGATGGAAGAGCCCCATTTATTGTGATAACAGGAGGGTACTTTCCTTTCCTTTTATCAGGGATTTTATAAAGAGTGAAATGTGTAATGTTGTCTTTGAACAATTTCCTGAAGCAGGTTTGCTGGCAGGTGTTGCTACTGCCGGAATTCCATGGGGTGCAATGGCAGCAGACCAGTTAAAGCTTCCCTATATCTATGTTCGCCCAAAACCTAAAGAACATGGACTTGGCAACCAGGTAGAAGGTTTCTATGAACCCGGGCAGAAAGTGGCTGTGATTGAAGACCTTGTTTCTACCGGTAAAAGCAGTTTACAAGTGGTGGATGTATTACGGAATGCGGGTTTGGAAGTGGTTGGAATGGTCTCCATCTTTACATACGGATTTGATGTGGCAGTGAAAGCTTTTGCTGATGCGGGTATCAGGTATGCTTCCCTAACCGATTATGCAACACTGATCGGGCTGGCAGTTGATAAAGGCATTGTTTCTGCAGAGATGAAGGATGTACTGATGCAGTGGAGTAAGGATCCTGCTGGTTGGGGAGGGATTTGAGGGATAGGAGATTGGGGATACGGGAAGTGAGATACGTGATTTGGGATGCGGGTATTTAATACCCGCACCTTCTACCAGTATTCGCATAAGCCGCCTCTTTTTGTGCGGTCCGCCTTGGCGGATTGGAAAAATGCGCAGCATATTTTTCCAAAGAACAAAAAGCAGCGGCGGGGCGAATACGAGGCCACCCGGCCAGAGGGAAAAGGTTGAAAATGCTGGATTTAAGATGTGCGATACGGGATGCGGCATAGACAACGGAGAAAAACATAATTCAAATGATAAAGAAAATTGTTATTGCGGCAGTTGTATTGGTTGCGGTATACAGTGGCAAATCGCAGGTAATGCCCACAAAAGCCCAATGGATCACCATCAAATCAGCCAATTTAAAGTGCTGGGAGTGTAAGGAACGGCTGGAGAACTACCTGGTATCTGAAAATGAATCCACCATGCAAAGCGGTATGATACAAAGGCGGTATAACCTGCTTTCGGGTGAAGTGCGTATCCAGTATTATTCAGACAGGGTCACCCCCGATATAATACGCACCGTGTTCAATAACGCAGGTTTTGATGCTGATTCTACAAAGGCTGAGGAAGGTTCTTATAAAAAATTACCCCCTATTTGTAAGCGTGGGGAAGATGGTGGTGGCCCACAAAAAGGGAAGCTTTGTCACCTCCCGCCACTTCAATAATTAATGGGTTCCCTGGTTGAAAAGGTCTACTTTATGCCTGCCTTCATAATTGAAAGGCACGTTAATGAATATTCCTGCTTTTCCCACCCTGGTGTTGCCCTTTACACTAACCAATACATCACTGCTGATAAGCACATTAAAGGCATTTTTAAACATGCTTTTCATGTCCACCTCCATTCTTGAAGGGAGCGAAAACTCCGCTTTTCTGTCAATATGCATCAGTGTATCCAGTACAAACCTGCCCAGGAAACTGTGATCAATATACACATCGCAGTCAACATGCTTCAGGTTCACCCCAAAATTATTAGGGTTAAAATACACCAGTTCCAGGGAGAGGAGTGTCCTGTCAAAACCCAGTTTTTCCACCCTGATATTTTTCACATCCCGGTAGTCAAATCCCTGGGGTTTCATACAGGCGGAAAAGCAAACAATAATGAGGGCAAAAAAGGTGAGTTTTTTCAACTGGAATGATTTGACTGCAAAATAGGAACTAACCAAGACTTCCGGGGAATTGGGTGCGGGTTTATCTTTTATTTAATAAAGGGGCCGGGGACCCCTTTGTGGACAAGTTGTGAAAGGGTAGGAAAGGGGCTAAAGGGCTTCCAGCGTACTTTGCTACAAATCCTGTAGAAAATTCATTTGAGGCAAGATATGGGGTTTTAAATATTTTATTTTTTATACTAAAAATATTGGTATTTCTATTTATAGCCGTCTAAACTGTTGTACTACTTTTATTAGTATTTTATAAATGAAATAACATGTTGCTAGATAAATTATTAATATAATTTACTTAAGACAACAATGTAGTAAAATGAACTATAATAATTACAAAATTTGCAGTTATTAAAAAAAATGAATAACCAGATACTAAATCGTTCAATTATTATTGAAAATCAATATTTTATGAATATTGATTGCATATACAATTTGTTTAAATTTTCAAATGTTGAAATTGAGCAATATGAATGCTATCAAAAAATGAGTTTCAGGAACAGGTGTGTGGTGGCTGGAGCTAATGGATTGATACAATTGTCTGTACCCCTGGAAAATGGGCGGGGGCAAAAGTGTCCGGTCAGGGATGTCCGGGTCAATTATGCCGAGGCGTGGCAGAAGCAACATTGGCGTACCCTTTTCTCCTGTTATGGGAATGCCCCGTTTTTTGAGTTTTACCGCGACTGGCTGGAGGCGTTTTATCAGAAGGAATTTGTGTTCCTTTTTGATATGAATATGGAGGCGCTTTCCTGGCTTAAAAAAGTGCTCAAAATACCGGCCGAAATATCGCTCACAAATTCATTTATTAAGGACTATCCAACCGGCATCATCTCCGATTGCCGGAACCGGTGGCTGCCAAAAAACTACCTGGATAAGCCCTCACCAGTAAGATACAGGCAGGTCTTTGCAGAAGGGACGGGATTTATGCCAAACCTGAGCGTCCTGGACATGCTATTTTGCGCCGGGCCACAATCTAATTTATTGCTTCAGGCAACAGATGCTTAAACGAACGTATCATTGAAGTGTCATTGATTGGGGCAGATGGAGGAATTATGTCCTGAAAGCCCTAATTTGCAAAACTAACCAAACCCCTCTCTCTAGTAGCCGAATGAAACATTTGACCGTTTCTCTATTATTGTTGTTCTGTGCGGCTGCGGCATACTCCCAAAGTTTCTCGAATAAAGGGACTGACTTCTGGATCACATACCCTGTACATATAGACGGCGCTACATCTATCATGGGAATTTACATAACCTCAGATGTAAATGCAACAGGTACCATTACGGTCAATGGAACTTCCGTCCCCTTCACCATCACAGCCAATACCATCACTGAAAAATTTATTGGGTCCAGTCTTGCAGCAGACGCTTCCAACAGTTATGTATATCTAACCCAGACCGACGGTATAAAAACCGGTGCAGCAATACATGTTGTTTCTAATAATCCAGTGGTCGTTTACGCCCATATCATACACAGCGCAAGATCAGGAGCCACACTCGTTTTGCCATCCAATGTATGGGGTAGGGCTTATGTGGTACCGAGCTATAAGAGTTTTGGAACAGGTACAGGGCAAGGATATGGCACTATCACAGTGGTGGCAGCAGATACCAATACAGTTGTACAGATCACACCGGCGGCGAGTAGTTATAATGGATCAAGAACGATTGGCACACCCTATACTATCACCCTTGCAAACCCCGGTGATGTGTACCAGGTGCAATTTCAACAGAACGCAGATATATCGGGTACAACGGTACAATCTATCTCAACCGGAAGCGGCTGTAAAAAAATAGCCGTTTTTTCAAGTACTACCTGGAGTGCTTTTGGGTGCAACACAGCCGGTAGTGGCGATAATTTATTCCAGCAATTATTCCCTACGGGTGCCTGGGGCAAAACTTTTTTAACTGCGCCAGCGAAGACCAGGGTCTCTGATCTGATTCGTGTATTTGTCAGCGATCCTACCGCCGTCGTTACCAAAACAGAAAATGGTATTACCACCACTTTATCCGGTCTCGTGAATAGCACTTATTATGAATACCAAACAGGAAATGCCACTTATATACAGTCTACTAAACCGGCATCAGTGGTACAATATTTTACTACCATGGCTTGCCAGAATGGAGCCACGATTGGTGACCCGGAAATGATTGTAATTAATCCTGTGGAACAAACTATTAATAATATCACAGTATTCTCACCACATCAGAATTATATCAACAACAAGTTCGCGGGTCAAAGTAATATTACCAACTGCTATCTGAATATTATTATACCAACAGTTTCTGCGCCAAGCTTCAAGATCAATGGCAATGCGCCGCCTGGAAGTTTTAGCGTTATACCGGGTACTACTTATTCTTACTTGCAGGCAGATGTAACAAGTCTCACTTTATCAAACCCCGTACAAAATTTAAAAGCCGATTCAAATTTTTCTGCCATTGCTTATGGCTTTGGAAATGTTGAATCCTATGGATATAATGCAGGTACCAATGTGATCGATCTTTCACAGGGTATCCTTTTGCAAAATCCATATGTTGTTACTAAGGCACAGGCAACCTGCACGGGCACACCATTTAATTTTGCGGTAAAATTTGCTTACCAGCCTACCAGCATCACATGGGATTTTGGAAATAATCCTAATCAATCTCCGAATGCAACTGTTGGGCCTATTGCAAATCCTGCAGGTCTTGTTGCGGACAGTACCTTTATTGATAATGCCAGTGGTAAAACAATTTATGTTTATAAACTTCCCGGCTCATACAGTTTTACTGCCAGTGGTGCATACAATGTTACGGTCACCTCCAATAATCCTACCTCAGATGGATGCAGTGGTGTCCAGCAGCAGACATATACGGTAACGGTTTATAGTCCGCCTGTAGCAAACTTTGGATTAGTTACATCCGGGTGCCTTACCGATTCGGTCAGGTTTCTTGATTCAAGCAATGCTTCTCCAAGGACATTGCTAAAATGGAAATGGGATTTTAATGATGGTACATTAGACAGTATTCAAAACCCGATTAAAAAATTTGCAGCAACGGGAGTGTATAATATTAAACTGCGGGCAATCAATGATCTTGGATGTTATTCAGATACAGTTAAAACACTGACCATCTCCGCGCAACCTGTTGCTAAATTCGGCGTAAGCGATACATCCTGTATCAATACACCACTTACATTTACAGATTCATCAAGTATAGCATCAGGAAGTATTTTAAAATGGTATTGGGATTACGGCAATGGGAAAAAAGATACTCTGGCCGCCACTTCAACCAGGATACAAACGTATTCATCAATTGCTGCAGATACCATTAGCCTGAAAATTCAGAGCAGCACAGGATGTAACAGCCTTCCTTTTACAAAGATCATTCATATCAATCCTTTACCAGTACCAAATTTCACTTTGCCCACTGTTTGCTTACCTGTTGGCGCTGCACAATTCAACGATCTCACTACCATCAGCGACAACACAAATAATTTTAAGTATAAATGGAATTTTGGTGATGGTGGAACTGATACAGCAAAAAATCCTTTGCATAATTACACTTCAGTTGGACCATTCAATATAAAACTCACTGCTACTTCTTTGGCAGGTTGTCAAAAAGATACAACGCTTGCACTCAATACTGTCTATGCCCGTCCGCATGCTGCTTTCAGCGTCAATACAGAAGTATGTTTACGTGATACAACTATTCTTATCGATAGCAGCGATGGCAAAGGAAGCAGTGTAGTAAAATGGAGATGGAGTTTTGGAGATGGGGGAGTTGATACGATTCAGAATCCCAAACATCTGTATACTACTGCAGGCACCGACTCAGTGAAATTGTATATCTATACTGATAAGGGTTGTATCAGCGATACAACTGTAAAAGCCACTGTTGTGAATCCATTACCGGTAGCAGGATTCAGTAATGCATCTATTTTGTGTGAGACAAGGCAGATATCTTTTACCGATACATCCAAAGCCCAGGTAGGAACCATCACTGCATGGAACTGGAATATGGGTAATGGCGATATTTTAAATCCAACCAGCAATGCTGCATTCAATGAAACGTATGCTGCTGCGGGTAATTATTCTGTCAGGTTAGCTGTGCAAAACAGCAAGGGCTGTAAAAGTGATACATTGGTAAAATCAATTACGGTACATGCTTTACCACAGGTGGGATTTATTTCACCCGAAGTTTGTTTGAATGATGCTTCGGCACAATTCAACGACACAACCAAGATATCCGACGGCTCACAGGCATTATTTACTTATAGCTGGAATTTTAATGCTGGAACTCCGGCAATATCACCTGGGCCTACACCTATTGGCTCAACGACTGTTAAAAACCCATCGGCAAGATATTTTAAAGCAGCTAATTACCAGGTGGCGCTTACTGTTACTTCTAAAGATGGTTGTGTGGTTACAGGAACACAACCGTTTACAGTGAACGGTGCATCACCCCATGCCAGTATTACTATATTGGATTCAACACGATTATGCAGTAATACATTGGTTAGGTTACAAGACAGCTCCACAGTAGATTTCGGAGGAGTAACAATGGTGGAGATATTCTGGGATAATATAGGGGCACCTACAGCGGATAGTATTGATCAAAATCCTGCGATCGGTAAAATTTATACACACCAATATCCCGCACTTCAGACAACAAAAAAATATGAGATCAGGTTTGTTGCGCATTCAGGTAACGCATCAAGTTGTTCCAATACTTTACGGTATACAGTTACAGTACACCAAAGCCCTAAAGTGCAGTTCACTACTTTGCCGGGTATTTGTGCCGATACTACTGCAAGGCAGATCACACAGGCTTCTGAAATAGGTGGTGTGCCCGGAACATTTTATTATACCGGCACAGGTGTGAGCGCTGCAGGTATATTCACACCGCAATCTGTGGCAGCAGGAACTTATCCTATCAAGTATATTGATTCAACATCTTTTGGTTGCAGGGATTCGGCTACACAGAACATGATCGTTTGGCCTTCGCCTGTTGCTAAATGGGGAGTGAGTTCACCAGATTGCGAAAAGAACAATATCACTTTCACTGATAGTTCTGTTGCAAATTATAGTAAGGTAGTATCATGGTTTTGGAATTTTGGCGATGGCAATCTTGCTACTAAAACAAGTGGCGCATCTTTTACCAAACAATATGCATCAGCCAATACATACAGTGCAAGTTTACGGGTGATGACCGACAGTGGTTGCCGCAGTACTTATGTTACAAAAGCAATACTGGTCAACTATTTGCCGAAAGTAAATTTTGGATTGCCTTCTATTTGTTTGCCTGATGGAAGAGGAACATTTACAGATTCATCTACCATCACAGACGGTTCACAAAACCTGTTCAGTTATCTATGGAATTTTGGTGATGCAAATGACCCAACAGCATCAACTCTCAAAAATCCTGTTCATAAGTATTCTGCGGTTGGCCCATATACCGTGAAACTGCAGGTAACTACTAAAGACGGATGTATAGATTCTTCTGTTCAGCAATTAACTACTGTGTATCCGCCACCCGTAGCTGGATTTACCATACAGCCGCCAGAAGTTTGTGTGGGAGATTCCATTCATTTTATTGATACCAGCAATGGTATCACTGGGCCTGTAAATGCCTGGGTATGGGATCTTGCCAATGGAACCACTTCATCGCTCCAAAACCCTGTCAAGAAATTTGTTGATTCGGGTACTTTCAATATTTCACTGCATGTATTCAGCGGACAAACATGTATCAGTACTACGGTAGTACAACAAGTGATCATTCATCCTTACCCGGTATTGTCGCTCGATAGCATCATTCATGTCCTGCAAGGTGGAACAGCAACGATCAAGCCGGTCTATTATGGGCACTCACTTCAATTCCTGTGGACACCGGCTACATACCTCAACAGTGATACGGCTATCAATCCAAAATCCACGCCCCCGGCAGATATAATTTACACGCTAACACTTACCGGGTTGGGGAATTGTTCTGTTAAAGACAGTATCCTGATCAAAGTATTGAAAGACCCTGAGATACCCAATGCATTCTCACCTAATGGCGATGGCGTGAATGATACCTGGCGCATCAAATACCTGGAAAGTTACCCGGGTGCAACCATATCGGTATTTAACCGCTACGGGCAAATGGTATTTAATGAGGTTGGGTATAACAAAGACTGGGATGGTACTTACAATGGAAGACCATTACCGATCGGGACATATTATTATATCATTGACCCTAAGAATGGAAAGAAGATATTTAGCGGAGCAGTAACGATCATCAGGTAAAAGTTGTTAAAAAAATGGGCGATTTTTAAAATATTAGCCGCTTTGTGTTAATATTGATAGTGTAATGCTTATGAAGATCAGGACATATCTTGTTTTTGCCGGTTTAACCTGCTGTGCTTTCCTCCATGCACAGCAAAGGCCTTATTACACACAATATATCCTGAACAATTATATCATTAATCCTGCAGTTGCGGGAATTGAGAATTACTGGGATGTAAAAGCCAGCCACCGTTTGCAATGGGTAGGCCTCCAGGATGCACCGGTTACTACTTATATGACCATACAAGGCCCATTAAAGAAAAGTGATTATGACAGGGAAACGGCCACTACGTTTCATGCAAGTGGTTCAAATCCAAGAGGGCAGGCCTACTGGCAAAATTATACTTCTGCAGAACCACATCTTGGCGCAGGCTTAACTGTTCTAAATGACCGTACAGGCCCATTGAATCGTTTCGCAGCTTATGGAACGATCGCTTATCATATTGGTATTTCGCCACACACCAGTTTTTCTGCGGGTATATCTGCAGGCATCACACAACTAAGTATTGATGCAAGTAAATTGAATTTTGGCGCTACCAATCCGGTAGATCCTGCAGTATATGGATCAGGCGTTCTCAATACAGTAAAGCCCGATATCAGTGCGGGAGTATGGCTTTATTCAAAAGATTATTTTATAGGATTAGCGGCGCAACAGATCATTCCTTCGCAGGTGGCGTTTTCTAATAATACAGTGGCTTTGCAAAATGGTACCCTATTACCACATTTCTTTTTACAGGCAGGGTATAGGATGTCACTGAGTGATGATGTAAGTTTTCTTCCATCCATCATGCTTCGCTATATCAATCCTTTGCCTGTTGGAGTGGATGTGAATGCAAAATTCCAGTACCAGGATATTATTTGGGCAGGAGCTTCGTACCGCTACCAGGACGGGTTTGCTGCAATGCTCGGTGTTAACCTCAACCATAGTATCAATATCGGCTACTCATACGATATCACTACATCGCAACTCAATACAGTCAGTAAAGGAACACATGAAATTCTGATCGGTTTCTTACTTGGCAATAAGTACGGCGACTGGTGCCCAAGGCATTTGTGGT
The DNA here is from genome assembly GCA_903884185.1 of uncultured Chitinophagaceae bacterium. Lineage (GTDB taxonomy): Bacteria > Bacteroidota > Bacteroidia > Chitinophagales > Chitinophagaceae > CAISDV01. Next base: position 10,071 of record CAISDV010000188.1, read on the forward strand.
AGTGGGGATACGTGATTCGAGATGCGGGATAGGGGATACGTGATCTGGGATAATTTAGGATAAAGACAATCTTTAGGACAATAAATCCTATTACACTCGATTCACATATCTCGCATCCCGCATCTCGCATCTCACATCTCGCATCTCGCATCTCACATCCCGTATCCCGTATCCCGCATCTCTAATTGATCTCTATCACTATCTGAAGATTTTTATTTTTCTCCTTCCCCTCGATGATGATCTCGATACGCTTTTCAGTTTTTGAAGAATTCACTGTTGTTGTTCCAGAAGTAGTTTTTTGAACTGCTTTTGGTTTGGGGGATGATTGTATGTATACATTCGGATTGTAAGGGTATGATAGAGAGAATTCATTATCATTTGAAGAGAATACTGCCGGAACAAATAAAGTTGGTGCAGAAGACCCTGCAGTTTCTTCTTCATTCTCATCCATATCAGGTGTAGGTGCCATCCTGCTTAATCTCAGCAGGTTTCTTTGCAAAGAATCCAGTTGAACAGCTCTTGGGCGTAGCCCATGTGCATCCCTGTTTACAAGCAAACGGGCTTTTTCTAATTTCTTTTCTCCGTTATCCTGTTGTTTCAGTTGTGCATCGTATGATGATATCGCTTTTAGAAATGGCGTATAACTCATCTTCATGGTTGTTAATGCCCGGTTCATTTCTGATTTCCATTTCAATTCATTCAAAACAGCAAGATTTTTGTCCTTCATTATTTTTTACATCTGTGCTTTTGCTTTCCTGATGTCTTCTGCTGCAAGAGCCCATTGTGCAGGGAAGTTTTCACCCAGGGCCATTTTGATACTGGTTCTTATTTGGGTGGTATCCAGCGTTATTTTGGGAATGCGAATATCTTTTATTGCAGCATCCTGTAAACTTCTTTCTATTTCCTTCCCGATCTTTTCAAAGTTGATATTTTCTATCTCTTTGATCACTACAGGAGAGAACTTAGTTTCGGCTTCATCTGCAGTATGATTCAATAATTCCTTTGCTGCGGCAAGATTCATGTTCTTTGTTGCCTGCTCCATACTATGTTCCATTTCCTTGTGAAAAGGTTTTTGCAGAAAGAAAACAGGATTGAATAAAGGGTTGCCCACTTTTGCCGCCATCGGCTCTATCATCATAGGCTGTATTTTTTTTGCTGATGCAATATTATTTTTTGATGAAACAGTTGGATGCAGCCATGCAAGTGAACAGAAAACACCTGTGATCAGTAATAACGACAATAGCTGTGTGCGATAATTAAATCTCTGCTCATTTCTCCCATCTATCATACGCCTCACCCTTGAAAGCAGGTAACCATTTTTCTTTGCGGCTGCCATAGAAAGGGAAGGGGTGGCCTGCCTGTGTAACATTTCTTTCGACTGCAAAGCTATACGCAGCAAGGCTTCTGCATACATGGATGGATTGTACTGAAATTGTAATACCCAGTCATCACAACTATTTTCTCTTTCTTTTTTGATTGACCTGCTGATCAATTGTGTGAATGGGTTGAAGAACAATGCGGTCTCCACAACAGATATCACCAGGTTCAGTAAATAATCGTGGCGTTTAATATGCGCCAGTTCATGAAGCAATACAGCTTCCAGTTGTTCAACACTTAGATAATTAATGCTTGCAATAGGAATAAGTATCACAGGTTTAAAGAAACCTACTGTCAACGGACTGTGAACAGCTTCTGACACATATACTTTGATCTCTTTCTTAATACCCAGTTGCATGGCCACATTTTTTACAAAAACTTTCCATTGCATAGAAGGTTTTTGAAGGCCGCGGCTGCGGATGTTTTGTGAATGATGATAATTGCTCATCCACCTTGCAGATAAAAGAACAAGCAGAATAAGATAGGCGGTAGAAAGAAAAGGCAATAACTGTTCAGCCTTTACGATCCATCCCAATAAAAGCGATTGAAAAGAATTTCCACCTTCAGGAATGATCATGGTAACAGAAGAAGAATTGCTTAACGCTGCATTAGCCTTAAAAGCATCACTGTATCGTTCATAATAAAACTGAAGTGTAACAAGGAACCATATAAAGCCTGTTAATTGTGCAGTAACAGCAAAACGATATTTCGCGGCAGCATTTAATTTAAAGATGATCGTGAATAATGAATAGATGATCCACACCAATGCCATTTGCCATAGGCTGTTGGCAATGGCATAACCCACTGCCTGCAGGAAGGAGGAGTGGACCAGCGACTGCATGGTTATTTCTTTTTAAGGTCGTTCAGCAATTTTTGGATCTCTTCCAGTTCTTCGTTGCTGTGTGCATTATTACCTAATGCCTGCATCACTAATTGTGTAGATGAACCACTGAATAAAGTGTTGATCATCTTTCCAACAAATTGCTGCTGGGTATTTTCACGGCTAACGTTGGCATGGTAGATATGCGTTTTGCTGCTGTCATCACGCTTTACCAGGCCTTTTTCGAACATGATCTGTAGAAGTTTCAGGGTAGTGGTGTAGCCCGCATCCTTATGAGCGCTCAGTGTTTCATGAACTTCTCTTACGGTTGCGTTGCCTTTTTCCCAAAGCACTCTCAGTATCTCCAGTTCGCTTTCTGTGGGTTTGATATTTTTAGGTATTGTCATACTTACGATTATTTTCGTAAGCTAATATACGGAGTGATTCGTAAACGAAAAGATAATTTTTTTTGAATGGTTCTGGGGGAGGATGGGGGATGCGAGATGCGAGATGCGTGATGCGAGATGCGTGATGCGGGATTCGAGATATGGGATGCGAGATGCGGGGCCGATCCTCTATTTCTTATCCAGATCTATCTTGATTTTCATATCATCTTTTCCCGTCTTATCAAGATAGGACTGATACTTCTTGAGGACATCTCCTGATAGTTCTTTGCCGTTGATAATGATTTTATCGTTTTTGATCTCAAGATTTACATTATCTCCCGTTACCAAACCATCTCTTTTCAGCACATCTATCAAAGCGGTCATATTCTTATCATCTCCATTCAATGTAATATTTGTAGCAGAAGTACTGCCTGAATCGCTTGCAGTGATCTTTAGTTCTATCCTTTTTTCAGCGCTTACAGGAGCCGCAGATACATCTGATTTATGAAACTGTGCCAAAGTAGGCGCTATCACCAAAGACACGATGGACATGAGTTTGATAAGAATGTTCATAGATGGCCCTGATGTATCTTTAAACGGATCACCCACGGTATCACCTGTTACAGATGCTTTATGCGGTTCTGATTTTTTGTAATGAACTTCTCCATTTATTTCAACACCTTTTTCAAAGGATTTCTTTGCATTATCCCATGCGCCACCTGCATTGTTCTGGAACATTCCCATCAATACACCACTTACGGTTGCACCAGCTAAGAAGCCACCTAAAGCTTCAGGTCCTAATAAAAACCCAATGATCAATGGCGACAGAATAGCAATAGCTCCGGGAAGCATCATTTTTTTAATAGAAGCTTCTGTAGAAATAGCCACGCATTTATCGTATTCGGGTTTGGCAGTGCCTTCCATGATACCCGGAATGTTCTTGAATTGACGGCGAACTTCTTCTACCATTGCCATAGCAGCTTGTCCAACCGCTTTAATAGCCAGTGAAGAGAATATAAAAGGGATCATGCCACCTACAAACAAAGAGGCAAGCACTTTGGCTTTATAAATATCAATGCCATCCATCTTGTAGCCGTTATTATTGATCACGCCTACATAAGCAGCAAAGAGGGCAAGAGCAGTTAAAGCAGCAGAAGCAATAGCAAAACCCTTACCACTGGCAGCTGTTGTGTTACCTACAGCATCCAGTACATCTGTTTTTTCACGCACCTCTTTTGGCAATTCACTCATTTCAGCAATACCACCTGCATTATCGGCTATAGGCCCAAATGCATCAATGGCAAGCTGCATGGCAGTTGTAGCCATCATACCTGCAGCAGCAATAGCTACTCCATATAAGCCTGCACAGGCAAAAGAACCCCAGATACCTGCAGCTAATACAAGAATAGGCAGGAGAGTAGATTCCATTCCCACAGCCAATCCACCAATAACATTGGTAGCATGGCCTGTTGCCGACTGGCGGATAATGCTCATTACAGGGCGTTTACCCATGGCAGTATAATACTCAGTAATAATGCTCATTAGCGTACCAACACCTAGCCCCACACCAATGGCACCTAATACGCCATTACGTGTAAAAACTATATGCCTGAGCTCCATCTGTTCCGGAAGTATATAGTAAACAAGCCCTACGCAGGCAATGGCAGTCAACACAATAGACCCCCAGTTACCCATGTTCAAAGCCTTCTGTACATTATGTGTATTGATACCTGCATTGTCGCTCACACGAACGAAAAAAGTACCAATAATAGAGAAGAGGATACCTACGCCGGCTATCAGCATTGGCAACAAAATAGGAGCAAATCCACCATAATTATCAACAGAGACAGTTTCCTGCCCTAATACCATCGTAGCAAGCACAGTAGCCACATAAGAACCAAAAAGATCGGCGCCCATACCGGCAACATCACCTACATTATCTCCTACATTATCGGCAATAGTGGCTGGGTTACGCGGATCATCTTCAGGAATGCCTGCTTCTACCTTACCCACAAGGTCAGCGCCTACGTCGGCAGCCTTGGTATAAATACCGCCACCCACACGGGCAAATAAGGCTATAGATTCTGCACCCAGGGAGAAACCGGTCAATACTTCAATGGTCTTCACCATCTCATCAGAATTGGCCGCTGAGCCCGGAGCAAAGAAATGTTTTAATACAAGAAATAATCCGCCAAGCCCTAATACCGCAAGTCCTGCCACACCCAATCCCATCACAGAGCCGCCGGTAAATGAAACAGACAATGCTTTTGATAAACTGGTTCTTGCCGCCTGGGCCGTACGTACATTGGCTTTGGTGGCTATCTTCATTCCAATATATCCAGCAGTGGCGCTACAAATGGCGCCAAATATGAAAGCAAGTGCAATGGTCCAATGAGAGTTTTTATTTCCCATAGACATAAAACCCAGTAACAATGCTACTATCACAACAAAATAGGAAAGTATCCTCCACTCAGCTTTTAAGAAAGCCATGGCCCCTTCAGCAATATAAGTGCTGATCTCTTTCATGCGGTCGTTGCCCGCATCCTGCCTGGAAACCCAGTTAAATTTTATTAATGTGTAGAGGAGGCCAACAACTCCCATCGC